>DATCZF010000021.1:0-10111 GCA_036526055.1 Woeseiaceae bacterium | reverse complement strand
AAACAAATAGGGCCCATCGGGCCCTGTTTTTTTGGTCCGATCGGGGGGAAGCAGAACCACCGAGGTGGTTCACAAAACGCGCCAGCGTTTTGGACGCCGCAGCGAAGCGAAGGCGCCCCATTGGGGTGAGGATCGGCCCGGGCCGATCCGAGTCCATTCCACCCATCACCACCAAACAAAACAAATAGGGCCCATCGGGCCCTGTTTTTTTGTTCCGATCGGGGGGAAGCAGAACCACCGAGGTAGCTCACAAAACGCGCCAGCGTTTTTGAACGCTGAAGCGGAGCGAAGGCGCCCCATTGGGGCGACTGGCGCAGTGCTAAATTGCCTATTCACTGCTAAGGTGTAGTTCTGAACAGACTGCCAAAAAGGCGTTAACCATGAGTGAAAGTGCCAACCTTGCTCTTTTCTGTGACTTTGAAAATATTGCCCTGGGTGTCAGGGACGCCAAGTACGCCAATTTTGACATTCAGCTGGTCCTCGAGCGGCTGCTGGTCAAGGGTAATATCGTCACAAAGAAGGCCTATTGCGACTGGGATCGGTACAAGAAGTTCAAAGCCGGCATGCACGAAGCGGCGTTTGAGCTGATCGAGATTCCGCACGTGAGCCTGTCGGGCAAAAATTCCGCCGATATTCGTATGGTCGTGGATGCGCTCGATCTCTGTTATACGAAAGAGCACATAAGTACCTTTGTTATCATTTCCGGGGATTCGGATTTTTCCCCGCTGGTCAGCAAGCTGCGGGAAAACGCGAAGACAGTGATCGGCGTTGGCGTCAAGAACTCAACTGCTGATCTGCTTATCGCCAATTGCGACGAGTTTATTTTTTACGATGATCTTGTAGCGAAACCGGTGGCGGCGGAAGCGCCCCCGGCAAAAGGCCGTGCAAAGAAAAAGAAGAACTCGACGAAAAAGGCGCAGGTAGAGCGCAAAGCGGATCTCAAGCAAGACGGCATCGACCTGGTACTCGATACGGCCCAGGCGCTCTATTCGGAGCGCGGCGAGAGCTCAAAGATCTGGGGCTCGATGATCAAACAGACCCTGAAGCGTCGCATGCCGCAGTTCAACGAATCCTTTTACGGGTTCACCTCCTTCAACGAACTGCTTGAGCTGGCGCAGGAACGCGGGCAGGTCAGCCTGGAAATGGATGAGAGGTCAGGCGGCTACATCGTTCGCAGCATTACTCGGGACTGACCCGGTCCCGGGTTGCCGGTTTCCCGGCACAACCTTGTCCGCGCCAAAGCGGTTTTTACCGGTATTGCCGCAAAGGATTACGCCTTGTGGTTTTCCCCTATGTGCGAACCGGGGGCACCTCTATATATTCGGGTCTAATTATAAAATCAGGCGAAGTAAGCAAGGGGACAAGCAGCCTCGAAAACATCGAAACTGTCTGTCATTGCGCATCGAAGAATCGAAAACGACAAAACAAGAACGCAAGACACAGTCGTTCGAAATTTCATTCGAAAGAAAGGGAATACACACAGCCTGAAACCGTCAGCAAAACGCTGACGATGGAGGTGCTGCCAGTATGCCTGCCCACATTTTACGTCTGATGCTGCTTCTCATATCGGCTCTGGTCCTGGCAGTCATTGCCAGGGGCTTCATGGTCGATTCCAGCTACTACCAGTTCGGTAATTACCGCGGTCAGTCGGTAGTCGAGATTGCCGCTGATGAGCCCAAATTCATCGGTTCTGCGTCCTGCGCAGCATGCCATGCGGAGAGGCATCAGCAATGGTCCTCGGCGTCACATCGAACGGTGCAGTGCGAAGTCTGCCATGAGCCGGCCCAGGACCATCCCGACAGCCCGACGATTGCCATTCCGGAAGACCGCGTAAAGCTCTGCTCGATTTGTCATGAAAAGATGCCGGGTCGTCCCCAGACGCAGCCGCAGGTGGACATCGCGGAGCATGCGATGGGAGACGACGGAATCGAGCAATGTACGAATTGCCACAACCCGCACAGCCCAGGATTCGACGTCGCTGATGAGAATGCTGAAGCCGCGGCGGCAGAATTGCCTGCGGCCGATCCGGCGATTGCCGATTTGCTGGGTAAATGTGGCAGATGCCATGGCGACAGGGGCGAGGGCAAGGGCAAAACCGCCGCACTGGCCGGTAGCGACCGAAACACGCTTGAGCAGCAAATAAAGGGCTATCGATCCGGTGAAATCAAGCATCGCATGATGAATGCGGCGACCAAATCGCTAAGCGATCAGGAAATAACCGCATTGGCCGAATATTACGCGAATCTTCCATCGGCTTCGCCCTAACGACTGACGCGAGGTATGCAGACTGTGACGCGCAAAGATCAGAAAGAAAACAACGGGCGCCGGGACTTTCTCAAAGTTTCGGCGCAGGCATTGGCGGGGATTGTTGGTGGTGGCGTCGTCTACGCCAAGAGCGCCACGCCCGAGGATAATAAAGCCGCTGCCGAGCGGGCAGCTTCGTTCCCGACCAAGGATTACGACTGGACCAAGCACAACTGGGCTTACGGAATTGATGCGACCCGCTGTATTGGCTGTCTGCGTTGCGTCGAGGCCTGCAAGAAAGAAAATGACGTTGTCGACGACGCCTATCATTTTCGTACCTGGGTAGAGCGTTACGTGTATCTGGAAGGCGACGAGCACGCTCATGTCGATAGCCATAACGATCCGGACAATATTGCGGCCTCGGGAGCGCCTGGCGAGTATCGATTCGACAACCGCTACAAGGACGAGAAGGTCGAAAAAGCGTTCTTCGTGCCAAAGATGTGCAATCACTGCGATCGACCGTCGTGCGTGCAGGTCTGTCCTGTCGGCGCGACCTACAAGGCAGAGGACGGCACGGTACTGATCGACGAGACCTACTGCATCGGTTGCGAGTACTGCGTGCAGGCCTGCCCTTATGGTGCCCGGTACTTCAACCACGAAACGCGGACTTCAGACAAGTGCACCTGGTGTTACCACCGCATTACGAAGGGATTGATGCCTGCCTGTGTCGAGGTCTGTCCGGTCGAAGCTCGCATATTTGGTGATCTGAACGACAAGACCAGCACGATAAGCAAGTTCGTGAAAAACAATCGCATCCAGGTGCTGAAGCCGGAAACCGGTAACGCTCCGCAGTGTTTCTATGTCGGTATCGACAAGGAGGTATCGTGATGGAGATGCTGAACGTTGCGCCCTATACCGGATACATATATCCGAACGAGTCGGTTATTCCCTGGACCTTGCTGATCGCGATTTATCCATACATCACGGGCCTGGTCGCGGGTGCATTCACAGTATCGAGCATGTATCACGCGTTCGGCATGGAACGTTTCAAACCGGTGGCCCGATTTGCCCTGCAGACCTCGCTGTCTTTCATGTTATTCGTGCCACTGCCGCTGTTGTTGCACCTCGGACATCCCGAGAGAGCGCTGAACGCGATGGTCACGCCGCACCTGTCTTCGGCGTTCGCCATGTTCGGTTTCTTCGCGACGTTTTATGTGATCCTGTTGCTGCTGGAATGCTGGTTTGCTTTTCGCGTTGACAACGTAATGCGCGCGGAGACCAGCACAGGGTTTGCGCAGAAGTTCTACCGCGCCTTTACACTGTTTTCCAACGACGTATCGGCGCGTGCGCGCGAATACGATCACAAATGGCTGCTGGCGCTTGCCATCATCGGCATTCCCGGCGCGCATGGCTTGCATGGCTACGTCGGCTTCGTCTATGGCTCGCTGAAATCGAGGGAATGGTGGGGTTCCGACCTCATGCCTGTCGTATTCATCTTTTCCGCCATCATCTCCGGTATGGCGATGTGCATACTCCTGTATATCGTGGCAACCCGCCTGAAGCGGATCAAACTCGACTTCGACTGCCTGAAGGGCATGACCTATGTGCTCTGGGGTTTCCTGATGTTTACGCTATTACTCGAGGCCGTCGAATTCGCCAACATCGTCTACAAGGGCAAGGAAGGCATCGACATCATCATGGAATACGTGCGCGGGCCCCTGTTTCCGCGGCTGATCGTCGTGCAATTCGGCCTGGGTGCGCTGTTGCCAATCATCATCATCGGGGGACTCATTGCCCGCGACGTTCGCGGCAGGGCCTTCATCATCGGTATTTCCATCAGTTCCATGCTGGTTCTGATCAGTGTTTTCATGATGCGCTGGAACGTGGTCATTGGCGGTCAGGAAATTTCCAAGACGATGAAAGGGTTGCTGACCTACGTGCCCCCGCTGCTCGGCAGGCAGAGCATCGTGTCAGGTGTCGCCGTAATGATCGCACCATTTGTTTTCCTGTATATCCTGACGCGCATATTCCCGCCGTGGGGAGATATGGAAAGGGAGGATTCAGAATGAACAGCATTCGTCATCGCCTGGCGGCGGCTGCACTGGCCGGTCTAGTGACTACTCCCGTCCTGGCCGCAGACTTTCCGCTGCAGACACCGATTTTGCGCCAGTCCCTTTACGTGCTGGTGGTCTTTGTCATCCTGGTAGGCGCCTTTGTCTTCATGAGCAAGGGGGGCGAACGCAAAACCTACCCGGTGAAGAAGATGCTGGGCGATTCCGACCGGGCCGTGCAGTCCGTAGCGCCGGATACGTCGGTTGCCGAATCGGTTCGGCGCATGGAAGTGAGCAAGATAGGCTCTATCCTGGTGATGCAGGATGACAAGCTGGTCGGCATATTCACCGAAAGGGATGCCCTGAACCGGGTATTGGCGAGGGGCGTTGACCCGTCGTCAACGCCGGTGTCGGCCGTCATGACACCGGATCCTTTTTACATTACCGGTGAGACGACCGTGGAAGAGGCGATGGGCGTATTTAGCAATCGCAAATTCCGCCACCTGCCGATCATGGACGACGGCAAGGTCGTGGGCATTGTGTCCAGCGGCGACCTGAACCACTGGCTGACCGAGAAGCGCTAGCCGCGGCCGAACGCTTTCCGGGCCAGCTTAGTCGAGGCGCTTGCGGAATCGCAGGATCGCCGCGGCCATCATCAGTATGGTAAAGCCCACAAGTATCTGCGCCTCAATCAGCAATTCGCCGATGCCGGCCTCGCGCAGCATGATGCCGCGGACCAGGCGAATGAAATGCGTGATAGGCAGAAACTCGCCAATGTATTGAGCGATTTGCGGCATGCCGTCGAACGGGAACATGAATCCGGAAAGCAAAATCGATGGCAGCATCACGAAGATGGACAGCTGCATCGCCTGAAACTGTGTTTTTACGGCGGTAGAGATAAACAGGCCCAGGGACAGGTTCGCTGCGATGAACGTCAGTGAGGCCAGGTAAAGATCGATTAACGGACCTCGTACGGGCACATCAAAAATCAGTTTGCCGAGACCCAGTATCAGGGTGACCTGGATCAGCCCGATTGCAATGTAGGGAATAACCTTGCCGACCATCAGCTCCGTTGTGCTGACCGGAGTATTGATCAGGAATTCAATGTTGCCGCGTTCCCGCTCGCGCGCAATCGCGACCGCGGTGAACAGGGTCAGCGTCATCGTCAGGATTACGCCTATAAGCCCTGGAACGATATTTACTGCGGAACGACGCTCCGGGTTGTAGAAGTTTCTGACTTCAAAAACCGGCGCTTCGCTGCCTGCTTTGAATTGGGTGTCAAAGCTGACCGGCATCGACGTGAGTTGCCGGGCAACCCCGAGGATTGTCGGATCGCTGCCGTCGACAAGCAGGTGCACGGCACTGCGCCTGCCATCGATAATGCGCCGGTCGAAGTCTTCGGGAATCAGCACGCCAACGGAAATCGATCCCTCGCGCAGTAACTCCTCGAGCTCGCCGGCACTGCGTACACTGAAACCGAATTCAAGAACCTGCGTCGACTTCAGGTCGGCGACCAGTTGCCGGGACAGGTGAGTATTTGACTGATCCGCATACGCGGCCTGCAAGTTACGCACGTCCGTATTGATTGCATAGCCGAACAGAATCAGCTCCAGCAGGGGAATTCCCACGATCATGCCGAAGGTCAGCCGGTCTCGCAGGAGTTGCCGAAATTCCTTGCTGATAATCGCGTAAAGGCGGGGCAGTACGGTCATGCGGGCAACTCCCGGGCGGGTTTCTGCGTAACCGCGACGAAAACATCCTCGAGGTTGGCTTTCACCAGTCGAATCGACGATTGCAGTCGAACAGACTGCAATGCAGCGCCGACAAGGCTTTCGGGGTCGGCGACGCCGGGCGTAACAAGGACTCGCAGCCTCAAACCCAGCTGCGTGATGCTGAATACCTCCGGGACAGCGGATAACAGGTCCTGCGCGACGTAGGGGTCGTTGGAGCTGACTTCCACGATGCTCATGCCGATATTGTCCTGCAGTTCCTGCGGTGATCCGTCTGCAACCTTGGCGCCGTGATCCAGAATTGCCAGTCGATGGCAGCGCTCCGCCTCATCCATGTAATGCGTCGAAACGAGGATCGTTGTCCCGAGTTCGGCGAGCTCGAAGAGCTTTGCCCAGAAATCACGGCGGCTCTTGGGATCGACCGCGCTGGTTGGCTCATCCAGCAGCAGCAACTTCGGGCGGTGCATGGTCGCAGCGGCGAGCGCCAGCCGCTGTCTCTGTCCGCCGCTCATTGTGCCCGCAAACTGACGCGCGACTTCGGCGAGTTCAAATACAGTCAACAATTCCTCGATACGCTGCTTGCGCTGCGATCTCGCGATTGAGTAAATGCCTCCGACAAATTCCAGGTTTTCCAGGACGGTCATGTCATCGTAGAGGGAAAATTTCTGGGTCATGTAGCCGATATCCGGCTTCAGAGCCTCGGCTTCCCGCGGAATGTCCTTGCCCAGTACGCGAACACTGCCGTCTGTCGGCGTCAGCAAACCGCAGATCATGCGAATTGAAGTTGATTTGCCGGAGCCGTTTGGTCCCAGGAAGCCGTAGATCATGGATTCGGGCACGCTTAAGTTCAGTCCGTCCACGGCAACCAGGTCGCCAAACCGGCGCGTCAGGCCGCGCGCCTCGATGGCCAGTTTCTGCTGATCGATCATTGGGGCGGAAACTCAACCTCAACAGGAACGCCGTCAGGCAGGCGATCACCGTTTACCTCGAGATCGATTTTCGCGACGTAGGACAGGCGTCCCCGGTCTCGTTCCGTTAGCGCAAAATATGGCGTAAACGCTGCTTCACTCGAGACCCAGCGCACGGTTCCGGAAAATGCGTCCGTGATGCCATCGACATGCACGAGCGCGCGAGTACCCGGCGCAATCTGTGTTCTGACGGGTTCCGGCACATAAACGCGCGCATAGGGCTGTTTTCCCGCGAGCAGTATCGCTACCGGTTGCCCCGGGGCAGGCCGTTCGCCGGCCTCGAACAGCAGGCTGTCGACGATTCCGTCGGCGGGGGCGACGATTCGATGACGAGCCCGGTCGACCAGCAGCCGCGCGAGTTGTGCGCGACCCTGGTTCACTGCTTGTCGGGCCTGGTCCAGTTCCTCTGCCGTTGTTCCGGACATCAGCTCCTCGAGCCTGGCCCTGCTTGCGCGTAACTCTGCCTGCGCCGCATCCAGCGCGACCTGTGCCTGGTCCATGAGTTCCTGAGACCCCAGTCCCTGGGTCAGCAATTTACTCGCGCGATTCAGCTCGAGGCGCCGAAAACTGACCTCCTGTTCCGCACCGCTGGCAGCTGCCTGTGCTGCGCGAATACGTTCCTCGCGAGGCCCCCGGAGCAGTTCCGCCAGCCGCGCCTCCGCCTGGCCGGTCAGCGCCTCGATTTCTTTGATGCGTGCCTCGATGCGCTGGGCATCCTGTTCGATCAGCAGCTGGCCTGCGGTGACTGTTTCCCCCTCGCGAACATGGCGAGCAGTGATCGGTTCAGCAAACTCCGCACTCAACTCGATGCGCTCGGATTCGAGCTGCCCAATCACGTGGCCATTGCCTGCCTCGGTGCATCCAGCGATAAGCGAGATGAAAAAAAGCGCTGCTGCTGTTGTACGGAACGGACGGTACAAGCCTTCCTTGTTCATAGATCAGAGTCCTTGTTGTGCAGCGCGGAGATCATCAGATCAATATGCGCTTTGATCATTGCCTTGCTGTCGATGGGATGGTGCCGGTTGAACAGGGAAGTCCAGATGGTGGACACCAGGACGCCGGAAAACATGATTTGCGGAAATTCGTGCAAAGCCGTCGGTCGAATCTCACCCCGTTCAACGCCTTTTTCGAGAAGGTTTCGCACGATGGTCATCCCCTCGAGGATCACCTCATTACAGTAATAGGCTGTGAGGTCCGGGTGTTTTGGCCCCTCGGCAATCAGCAAACGGACCACGACCTCCGCATCGGAATCAGCCACGCTCATAATCAGCTGCGTGAAAGGGCCGCGCAGAAATTCTTCAACGGTGAGGTCAGAGTCTTCGACCGCAGTCCGCAATGCGGTGACGCGCGGCACGACGAAGCTGCGAATCACCGATTTGAACAGGTCCTCCTTGGTCTTGAAATAGAGGTACAAAAGGCCCTTGCTAACGCCCGCACGCCGGGCCACATCGATCACTCGAGTTGCCGCATAGCCTTTACGGGCAAATACCGCCAGGGCTGCAGCCGTAATCTCGGCCGGCCGGTCTTCTTTACGGCGTCGGAATCGGGGGGTAGCAGACATCGTGTCGCCCTTGAATATTTAATGACCCAGTGGTCAGTAAATATAATTAATGACCGACCGGTCAGCAAGTTTTTTTTGCAATTTGCCGCGTGTCCGCAAGGGTTTGGGGCGATTATTGGGTCCGACACGGATTTACATTGGCGTAATCGGTGATAGGCTTCGCCCATGTTTACGTATCTGGATCCAAGCGTCAGGCAACGCCTGGCGAAGCAGGGCACACTGCAGCGCATCGACGCCAACGGCAGCCTCGTCGGGGACGGCGATGCCGCGGTGATCAGCATCCTCGGCCCGATTCCTTTGCCTTTGCAGTTACCCGGCAGGCGCCTTGAAGTGCAATGGTATGCCGCGGTCCGGCATACCGAACTCAACAAGGTCGAAGAGCTCGCGGCGGAATTGCGCGAAACCGGCGGCCAACGGTCCTTTTCCGTCCTGGCCTCGTCTTTGGCCGTGAACAGCATCCTCGTGATCGGTGATTCGGCTAAATGGAAAAAGCCCCTGGTGCGCGTGCACTCGAGCTGCCTGACCGGCGACGTATTCGGCTCCGAGCGTTGTGAATGCGGCCCACAGTTTCAGTCGGCTGTCGAACGCATCGCAGATGACAGCGAGGGCGGATTACTGATCTACATGGCTGGACACGAGGGGCGAGGAATCGGCTTGTGGGCGAAAGCCGCAACCTATCTGCTGCAGGATGCCGGCGAAAACACCTACCAGGCAAACCGCTCGCTCGGGCTTCCGGACGACACCCGTGACTTCAGCGATGCGGCCGCCTTGCTGAAATTTTTTCTCGGCAAGCTGCCGCTGCGACTATTGACCAACAACCCGAAGAAGATCGATGACCTGGCGGCGATGGGTATCTCGGGAATCACGCCCGTTAAACACGTGATTGGCGTAAGTGATGCCAACCGGCGCTACCTGTCGGCAAAGCGTGACTGGGGCCACCGCCTCAGCGAAAGGGATATCGATTCCTGACGGCTACTGGCGCCAGAGCCTCGCGTTTTTCGCGCGCTTTTCGAAATTGCTGCGAAATGGATTGATGTCAACTCCGCCGCGGCGCAAATAGCGGGCGTAAACGGACAGTTTCTCCGGACGGCAACGTTCCATGATATCCATGAATATCCGTTCCACGCAGTCCTCGTGATACGCCTGATGGTTGCGGTAAGAGACGATATAGCGCAGCAGTGAAGAGGGTTCTATCTGCGCTCCGGCATAACTGATCAGGATGCTTCCCGTGTCCGGCTGATTGGTCACGGGGCAGTGACTGCGCAACAGGTTGGAATACAGCTCTTCCTGGACACTATCCGCATTGACCTGCAGTTTGAGAAGCTCCGGGTCAACACTGCGCTGATCGCAGGTCGCTGAGATGCCGTCTATGCAGAAACCAGGCAGCTGCCTGACGTTGGTAAATTTCGGGTTCTCGGTGGTGAAGATTTCGACGCAGACGGCAGCGCCTGTGAGTGCTGACAGGTCTTTATCGATGCACTGCTTAACGTCCTTTGCGCAGGCAAACTCGGTGCCCGCGAAGGAATTCAAATACAGATTGAGCGACTTAGACTCGAC
>DATCZF010000020.1:0-8922 GCA_036526055.1 Woeseiaceae bacterium | reverse complement strand
CTCATCGGCGCAATGCCGGCCTCGAGGTCGTGCAGGTAGCGCTGGAAAAAGTACGGCAGACAGGCTGAGCGCAGTCGACGGATTCCATTTTGTCGCTACAGTTAACAAGGCGAGGTTCCAGGTATTCGTCGAGAAATTCAGACGGATTTATTTTTCTCCTTGTTCGTAGCGGATAGCGTTCACTGCCGATACAATGCAAAGCCCCCCATATTCCCCTGACGACGATCGGAGACAGTAACGCATCATGAATGCAAGCAATAAGGCCACGAACGACAACAGGCTCACCCTGGCGGAGCAGGCCGACATCCATGAGCTCTATGAAACTTCGGTACAAAGCGTAGAAACCGAGGTTGAATTCCTGCGCAATACATTCCGGCAAATTCGTGGTCGAGAAGCGTTTACGTACCGGGAAGATTTCTGTGGTACCGCGAGTGCGTCGTGCGAGTGGGTGCGGCAGGGCCCGGAGTTCGTATCGTATAGCGTCGATTTTGACGGCGACGTCCTCGCATGGGGGAGGGAACACCGGGTGAGCAGGCTCGACGAGGAGGCGCGGTCGCGCACACACCTGATCGAGGGCAACGTTCTCAGCACCGACACGCCACCCGTGGACATCATCGGCGCTTTCAATTTCAGCTACTACACGTTCAAGACGCGCGATGAGTTGCGGCGCTATTTCAGTTGCGTGCGAGAGGCACTGAAGGACGACGGAGTCTTCTTCCTGGACATGTTTGGCGGGCCCGAAGCCTACGAGGAGACCAAGGAAACGACCAAACATGATGGTTTCACCTACGTCTGGCACCAGGCTGTGTATCATCCGGTAACCGGCTTCATGCGCTGCCACATTCATTTCACCTTCCCGGATGGATCGCGAATAAAGAAAGCGTTTACCTATGAATGGCGTCTCTGGTCGATCCCCGAGATACGCGAAGTGTTGCTGGAGGCGGGATTTACCCGGGTTAGCGTGTATTGGGAAGGAACCGATGAAGACGGCGAGGGCAATGGCGAGTTCACGCCGGACGAGAAGGGCGAGGCCGATCTTGCCTGGATTGCCTACGTTGTCGCGGAGAAATAGCCAACCTTTGTGGACAACATCCATTTTGGTTGCTGTTTCGAGTTAACATAAGCAATTCGAAGCCTTTATAATCTACGCCCCGTCCGGTTGGAACACTTTTTGCGATTGAGTAAATTGAGACAAATGACTGCTGATCCGGAATTGGCCATCCTGTTTGCTGACGTCGTTGGCAGCACGCGTCTGTATGACGAGTTTGGTGACACGCGGGCCAGCGATACCGTTGCGCAATGCCTCGAGATAATGCGTGAGGCCACGCTGGAGGCAGGCGGCCAGGTCATCAAGACGATTGGCGATGAGATTCTGTCTACCTTCGAAACCGTTGACGGGGCGATGGAGGCGGCCGTGATGATGCAGTCGGGTATCAGCAATCGTGGTGCCGATCAGATCCCGGTGTCCATTCGTATCGGTTGTCACTACGGCCCTGTTGTCAGGGAGCGCAACGACATCTTTGGCGCGGCCGTGCATACGGCCAACCGCATGACCTCGCAGGCAAAGTCTGGCCAGATCGTGATTTCCGGTGCGACCGTTGAGGAGATGGGCAGGGCTTGGCGCGGGCAAACGCGGCAGATCGACGTCGCGACGGTTCGCGGCAGAGTCGACGAAGTCGCATTGTATGAGCTGGTCTGGCAACCCGACGAAGCCACCAGCATGCTGCCGACGCTGCAGGTCGATGAGCGCGCCGGCAGAAGCTCCACGCTTATCCTGTTATTCAATGACCGCACACTCGAGGTCTCGGACCGGCACAAAAGCATTAATCTCGGCAGATCCGAGGATAATGACGTCGTGCTCAAAGGCAGCCTGATATCCCGCTTGCATGCACGTATTGAAAAGCGCCGCGGCAAGTTTTACCTCGTCGACCAGAGCACGAACGGCACCTTCATCATCGACGACTCAAATCGCGAGTCTTTCGTGCGCCGGGAAGCGGCCGAGATTGTCGGTGAGGGACTCATCGGCCTCGGCAGGACGGTCACCACGGATTCCCCGGGCGCAATACGCTTCAAAGTGACCGATTAAACAAAAAAGGCGGCCATGAGGCCGCCTTTTTCGATGCGCTATTTTAACGGATCATGCGGCCGTCAGCCGGCGGCCTCGCGCAGAGCCTGCATGACCTCGTCATGCTCGAGTTGCAGTTCAACGGGCAAGCGCGCGCCAAAACTGGATAAATACTCGCCCACCGACTCCATCTCTGCTTTCCATTGTTCCAGGTTGACGCTCAGCAATGCATGCAGCGTAGCCTCATCAATCTCCAGGTCGACAATGTCGATGTTTTGCGTCTTCGGCAAAAGGCCGATCGGGGTCTCGATCGCATCGACACGGTGCTCGCAGCGGTCGATGATCCAGCGCAGCACGCGCAGGTTTTCGCCGAAGCCGGGCCAGAGGAAATTGCCTTCGCTGTCTTGCCGGCACCAGTTAACGTGAAAGATGCGCGGCAGGTTTTCGGACCGCTCGGCGAACGACAGCCAGTGATTCCAGTAATCGGCAAAGTTGTAGCCGCAAAACGGTTTCATCGCCATGGGGTCACGTCGTACGACACCCACGGCCCCGGTCGCAGCCGCCGTCGTTTCGGAGGCGACGCCCGCGCCAACGAGAACCCCGTGGCGCCAGTTCTTGGCTTCGTAAACCAGCGGCGCCAGTTCCTTGCGCCGCCCGCCAAACACCAGCGCCGAGATGGGCACGCCATCAGGCGCCTCGGCCAGCGATGAATAACAGGGGTTATTTACGGCGGATGCGGTGAAGCGCGAGTTGGGATGGGCGGCCGGTCCGTTGCCGGCATCGAACGGACGTCCCAGCCAATCCGTCGCCGGCGTACCTTCCTTCTTGTCTTCCCACCACGGTTCATTGTCGGCGGTGGTTGCGACATTCGTGAAGATCGTGTCACGCGTAATCAGGTCGAAGGCATTCTTGTTGGTCTTGGCGTTGGTGCCGGGCACGACGCCGAAATAGCCCGCCTCCGGGTTGATCGCGCGCATCTGCCCATTTTCATCCAGGTGCAGCCAGGCGATATCGTCACCCAGGGTCCATACCTTCCAGCCCTGCTGCGATTCCGGCGGAATGAGCATGGCAAGATTGGTTTTGCCGCAGGCCGACGGAAACGCGCAGGCAACGTAATGGGTTTCGCCTTCCGGGCTCTCGAGGCCAACGATCAACATGTGTTCAGCCAGCCAGCCTTCCTGCCGTGCCTGCCAGCTGGCAATGCGAAGGGCGTGGCACTTCTTGCCCAACAGGGCGTTACCGCCGTAACCGGAGCCGTAGCTCTGAATCTCCAATTCGGCGGGAAAGTGCAGGATGAACCGGCGTTCGGGATCGAGCTCACCGGTCGAATGCAGTCCCTTGACGAAGTTGCCGTCCTGCTCGATGCGCGCCAGCGCGCTGGCGCCCATACGCGTCATGATGCGCATGTTGACCACGACGTAAGGACTGTCGGTTATTTCCACGCCGCAGCGCGCATAGGGAGAATCGAGCGGTCCCATGCAGTAGGGAATGACGTACATGGTTCGACCCTGCATGCAGCCATCGAACAAGGCGTCCATCTTGGCGTGACCGTCTGCCGGACTCATCCAGAGATTGTTGGGGCCCACATCTTCCTCATCGTCCGTGCAGATGAAGGTCAGGTGCTCAACCCTGGCAACGTCCGAGGGATCCGAGCGATGCAGGTAACAATTGGGATAGGTTTCCTGGTTCAGGGGCAGCAGGTCACCGCTGTCGCACATGGCCGCAGTAAACCGCTGGTTTTCTGCTTCACTTCCGTCGCACCAGTAGATTTGATCCGGACGCGTCAGGTCCGCCACCTGCTCAACCCACTCGCGCAACGATTGAAGTTTCGTAGTCATCAATGATCAGCCCGTTATTTCCCAGGTTCAAAACACGCGGGACCAATGACATTGGAATCAGGTTACCCCCGCGCAAAGCGGCGCACATTATACCGTTCCAGACGGGAAGCGCAGCCTATAAATGGCAGAAACAGGGGTGGAAACGGGAGAAATTTGCTCGCCAGCTTGTGATCGAGTGCCCCGAAAATGACGATGCCAGCCCTGCCTCATGCAGGACCGGCATCATCTGTAACGCCGCTCGCTATCCTTGCGTGGCGTAGCTAAACCGTTGTTTCGGTTTGCTTTTCGACGACCACTTCCTTGGTCGGCTTGCTGGCTGCCGCCGTCCTGGCAGCCGCCTTTTTCGTGCGAGCGGGTGCCGCCTTGCGCTTTGCGGGCTTACGGGTCGCAGTTTTCCTGGCGACCTTGCGGGCCGGTGCTTTTTTACGTGGTTCCGCTTTCACCGGTTTTTTGTCGCCCTTCAACTCGGCGACCGTGTCCTTTACCAGTCCGCGAACTTCGCTGCCTGCCTCGACAAAGATGCCGAGAGTAGCGCGAGTCTCGCTGACGATGACTTCAGTGCCTTCCGGAAGGAGAGGCAGCTGGCTGCGAATCAGTTCCGGCAGGTCTTTCGCGGCCGCTGCGGCCTTCAGCCGGCGGGCAATGCCATCGAGCTGGCGATCAATCAGTTTTTCCTGCTGTTTGAGAAGCTTGTCAGCAGTCTGGTGACCGACTCGGGTCAGTTTCTGGCCGAAGCGGCTTAACTGGTGAACGGACTTCTTGCGTTCGGCTACCCGGCCGGCTGCGCGGCCAGTGCCCTCACGGGCGCCGCTGATCACCGCATTGAGGCGGTCGCGCGTCATTTCCGAGGCGCGGCTGAGTGAACTCTCCAATTGCAGAATCATTGAAAATCTCCTTGTGCACTGCAACATTGTTGCATTGCACAATAGGGTTTCGGCCCCGGTTTGTCAAGGGGGCAAGAGAAAAATTTCTGCCGCGCTGGCAGGCCGGTCTGCGCCCCCTGAAAATGCTCACGCCCTCGCGCAGCCATCATGGCCGGAGTCCGTCGCGCCAGCGAGCCTTGCCACGGACTCGCGCGACTTCGAAAGGTCCCGCGGTCGGCCCGAGTTATCGGCAAATGCAGGCAGTTAAAGCGGATGCATTTGTCGCATGCTTCGGTATAGTGCCGCTGTGACGCAAAATCTCAGTGAATTTTTCGACAGCGAAAGCCCCCTGAATGACTATCTGCCAGGCTTCCAGCCGCGTGCCGGACAGGCATGGATGGCGGAGGCCGTGGCGGAGGCCCTGGCGGATCTGCAGCACCTGGTCGTTGAAGCCGGCACAGGGACCGGCAAGACGTTTGCCTACCTGCTGCCGGTGCTCCTCAGCAACCGCAAGACGATCATTTCGACGGGCACCAAGGCGCTGCAGGACCAGCTTTACCATCGCGACCTGCCAACGGTCTGCAAGGTTGTTGGCCGGCCGGTAACGACCGCCCTGTTGAAGGGCAGGGCCAACTACCTGTGTTTGCAGCGCCTCGAAACAGCTGCCGGGCAGCCAGCCGCGGACAAGCATGCGCGCGAGTTGCAACAGATTCATGAGTGGAAAACGGCCACGCGCAGCGGCGACAAGGCAGAGCTCGTCGATATCGCGGAAGACTCGCCCGTATGGCCGCTGGTAACGTCTACCACCGACAATTGCCTGGGTCAGCAATGCCCGCGCTACCAGGACTGCCATGTGGTCAAGGCGCGCCGGGCAGCGCAGGAGGCTGACGTCGTTGTCGTCAATCATCACCTGCTGCTGGCCGACCTGGCGTTCAAGGAAGAAGGCTTCGTGGAATTTCTGCCGGGCGCCGAGGCCATTATCCTGGACGAAGCACACCAGGTACCGGACCTTGCGGCGCAGTTTTTCGGCACGAGCCTTGGCAGCCGGGAACTCGAAATTCTGGTCGACGAACTGCGTGCGGCAACCCTCGGGCTCGGCCAGCCGGAACTGCAGCGACGTCTCGATGACCTGGTTACCGCGATTCGAGTACTGCGCGCGGAAGCGCCACGCGAAGAAGGCCGGCATGATACCGCCTCTGTCCTCGACAGCATGACGCCGGCATTTACGCGCTTGACAGGATCGCTGCAGTCAATGCTCGATGGCCTCGATACCGTCAGCCAGCTGTCGACGGAGCTGGAAAAACTGCATGGCCGTATCGTCAGCGTGTTGCAGCGACTGGGCTTGTTGTTATCCGAAGATACCTGGGAGGGCTTGCGCTGGGTCGATATCAATGCGCGCAGCATCAAGCTCAACCTGACGCCGCTGGATGTTGCTGACACGCTCAGGGGGCTGATCACCGCGGTGCCGCAAGCGTGGGTGTTCACCTCCGCGACACTGGCGGTTGGCGAGGATTTCAGTCATTTCACGGAGCGCATGGGATTGCGTGACACGCGCAGCCTGACATTTCCGAGCCCTTTTCCGGTGGAAAACAACAGCATCATTTATTTGCCTCCCGAGATGCCCAATCCGGCGAGTCCGACACATACAGAGGCAATGCTGGATGCCGTTTTGCCGCTGCTGAAACTGACGCAGGGAGGTATGTTCTGCCTGTTTACCAGCCACCGCGCGTTGGCGGCGGCGGCCAAATACCTGCGCGGCCGAAAGCTCGGCGGTCGAGCGTTGCTGGTTCAGGGCAAAGCCCCGCGGGACGAGTTGCTGCGCCGTTTTCGGGAAAAGCGCAACGCGGTGCTGCTGGGTACCAGCAGTTTCTGGGAAGGCGTCGATGTTCGGGGCAGCGCGCTGTCAATCGTGGCCATCGACAAACTGCCATTCGCCTCACCGGGTGATCCGCTGATGATGGCCCGGCTGGAATTCATTCGCCGCCGCGGCGGCAACGGGTTTGCCGAGCATCAGTTACCGCAGGCCGTCCTGGCGCTGAAGCAGGGCGTCGGCCGATTGCTGCGTGATCCGACGGATTTTGGTGTAATTGTGCTTTGTGACCCGCGCCTCTCGACACGCAACTACGGTGCGGTTTTTTTGAACAGCCTGCTGCCAATGCAATCGACGGATTCGATGCAAGACATCGAGGATTTCTTTGCACGGCACGCGAAGGAAGCGGCGGGAGACTAAGCCATGAACTTGCTGGCCCTGGATACTTCCAGTAACGCCTGTACCGTCGCCTTACAACACGGTGGAAGCGTGCTTGAGCGACACCGTGTCGAAGCGCGCGTGCACACGAAGATTCTGTTGCCACTCGTCGCGGAACTCCTCGATGAGGCCGGCATCGGGATCGCGAATCTTGACGCGATCGTACTCGGCAATGGTCCGGGTTCGTTTATTGGCCTGCGCATTGCTGCTTCATTTGCTCAGGGCCTCGCCTATGCCGCCGGGCTGCCCGTCGTTCCGGTCTCCTCGATGCGAGCGATTGCCGCCGAGGTTGTCGATACCGAGTCCGCGTCCGCAGTCGTCGTGGCCCAGGATGCACGCATGGGCGAGGTCTATCTTGGCTGTTACCTGCAGGCTGCGGAGACCGGCTTACAACCGCTGGCGGCAGAGCGTCTGCAGGGACCGGCAGAGATTCACGAACTCGAAAGCAGCGGACGCCAGGACTGGGTAGCAGCCGGCGCCGGCTGGGATTCATTGCCGGGGCTGCTGGCGAATAACGGCGCCTGGATTGGCAGCACGTCGCCGGTCAGGTACCCGCGGGGTCGGTTTCTCCTGCAGCTGGGGCTGCCCGCGTTTGCCGCGGGCGCAGGCGTGGCGCCGGAAAAACTGGAGCTGGCTTACCTGCGCCACAAGGTTGCTGAAATTCCTGCGTCGTGAGGAATGTAACGGTTCTGTAATATTCGCCTGATCTACTACAGGTCTTCTTGCGCGTGCATCTTGCCCGCGGGAGACATGTAAACTGGAACTTCAATGTCAGCTGTCAGGATATTAATTGTCGAAGACGAAGCGCCGATACGCGAGATGATTGCATTTCACCTGGCGCGCGCCGGTTTTGAGAGTCTCGAAGCCGCGGACTGCAAAGAGGCCCGGCGCCTGCTGGCCGACGAGCGCCCGCAACTGATGCTGGTCGACTGGATGCTGCCTGACATGAGCGGTCTG
Source organism: Woeseiaceae bacterium (assembly GCA_036526055.1). GTDB lineage: Bacteria > Pseudomonadota > Gammaproteobacteria > Steroidobacterales > Woeseiaceae > JAHEFE01. The sequence continues at coordinate 951 of DATCZF010000020.1, read as the reverse complement.
GAATTGACCCGGCTGATTCGACGCGATAGCGACTATGCGGATCTCGGTATCATCATGCTGACCGCAAAATCCGAGGAAACCGACAAGGTCAGCGGGCTGGACAGCGGCGCCGACGATTACATCACCAAGCCGTTTTCTTCGCGCGAACTGATCGCGCGCATCAAGGCCGCACTCAGACGGACGCGCATGGCAACAACAGAGGTGCTGCAAGCAGGGGATCTGCGTCTGGAAATCGCCGGACACCGCGTATTGGCGAAGCACGCCGAGATGTCATTGGGCCCCACCGAGTACCGGCTGCTCAAGCACTTCATGGAAAATCCACAGCGCGTCTTTTCACGCGCGCAGTTGCTTGACAGGGTCTGGGGCAGCAATGTGTACGTTGAGGAACGGACAGTTGACGTCCACGTAACCCGGTTGCGCAAAGCACTGACAGAGCACGGTCTGCGAAATTATGTCCAGACTGTGCGTGGCGCCGGGTACCGGTTTTCGGCGGTTATAAAGGGAGAATGACGTTTGCGCAGGACCGTCGTGCAAATCGCTGGCACAATCGTCGCAGCTGCGCTGATCGGCGCGTATTACGGGTACGCCGTTGCCGGTGCCCTGGTCGGGTCGCTAATCGTGATTGGCTGGCAACTGTCTTCAGTGCATCGCCTCGAAAAGTTCATGGCTACGTGGAATGCCGATTACCTGAAGGAAGGGAGTGGCATCTGGCCGCGCATTTTCTCGCGCGTCAATCACCTCCGCCGCCGCGGTAAATTTCACAAATCACAATATCGCGACCTGTTTCGTGAAATTCGCCGGTCAACCAATGCATTGCCGGATGCCGCCATCATTCTGAACAGCGACGATGAGATCGTATTTGCCAATGCATCCGCGGAATCGCTGGTGGGTGTGCATGGGCGGGCAGATCGCGGCAGGCACGTAAGCAACCTGATTCGGCACCCGCAATTC
>DATCZF010000019.1:0-5065 GCA_036526055.1 Woeseiaceae bacterium | reverse complement strand
AATCAAACTCAGGGATTGTTGCCGCAGGCTGGCGAAAGCCTCGGTACCGAGCAACGCTTGCGCACGATCGATCACGGCCGTGATGTAGGCTTCCTTGTCACCGCCCTGCGCCTCATCGTCGGGCAGTCCCTGTAACAGTGCCGCGGCCGTGATATCGCCCACCTCGACGCCCTTGATCTGCGCCGCGATGTCACGAATGTAATCGCCACGGTAGCCGGCGGCCGGAATTGCCACGTCCTCGCCACGGCTTTGCAGCAGTCGCAAGAATACGCTGGCACCGAGGATATCCATTTGCCGGCCGGCGTCGTTCACGTAGTACTCCAGGTCGACGGCATAGCCGGCGGCGCGCATCAAACTGCCGACAGATGCGCCGAACGATGCGTGGCGTCCATGGCCTACGTGCAGCGGGCCGGTAGGGTTGGCGGAAACGAATTCGAGCAGGTAGCGCGGACTTTCGCGGCACGTTTGCGTGCCGTAGTCAGCGCCCTGGTCCAGAACGTGCAGCAGCTCCTCGTGAAAAGCGCCGGCGCCGATATAAAAGTTGATGAATCCCGGCCCGGCAATCTCGACTTTGTCGATCAGCGGGGTTGCCGGCAGGTGGTCGACGACGAGTTGCGCCAGCTCACGCGGGTTGCGGCGGGCGGGTTTCGCGAGCTGCATGGCGATACTGGTTGCAAAATCTCCGTGCTTTGAATCGCGCGTCCGTTCGACGACGGCCGCAATGGTCTCCAGCTCGGGCAGGGCGGCCAATTCCGGAATGCTGCGAACCGTGGATTCGATAATCTGTGCGATGCTTTGTTTCAAGGTTTTGCCCTTCTTTCGACGGCGGCAATTCTACCTGTAAGCCGCCACCTTGTCCCTTGCCAGCGAACGAACGGCCCGGCGCAAATCAACACCGGGCGAGATCAGGCGAGTTCGATCGGGTCGATATCGATCGACCAGCGCACTCGCTTGACGCTCTTGTCCTCCTCCAGCAGGGGGCGCAACCGGCGAAGCAGCGAATGCAGGGCCGCACGGCTGGCGCTCTGCAGCAGCAGCTGGGCCCGGTAACGTCCGGCGCGACGCTCCATTGCCGCGCCCACGGGACCCAGCAAATTGACCTCGGCAATCTGCAGTCCCGCGGCGAGGCTGCGCGCCCGCTCCAGGAATCGCCGCGCATCCTCACGGCGGTGTGACGAGGAACGAATCAGCGCGAGCCGCGAATAGGGTGGCCAGCCCGACAGGCGCCGCTCCTGCAGCGCCGCCGCCGCGACGCGCGGGTAACCTCCGCTCAACAGCTCTTGCCAGAATGCGTGCTTTGGAAACGACGTCTGAATCAGCACCTCGCCTGCGCGATCCTCCCGGCCTGCGCGCCCCGCCACCTGGATCAACCCCTGCGCGAGCTTTTCGGCCGCGCGAAAATCCGTGCCGAACAGCCCCTGGTCGGCGTTGATGACACCGACCAGCGTCAGCTGGGGAAAATGATGCCCCTTCGACAGCATCTGGGTGCCGACCAGGATGCTGGCCTCGCCGCTGGTCGCCAGTTCGAGCGCCTGGTCCATCATGCCTTTGCGCTGCACGCTGTCACTGTCGATGCGAGCGATAGACTGTCCCGGAAACTTGTCGAGCAGGACGTTTTCCAGTCTTTCCGTGCCGTGCCCCAGCGGGCGGCACTCCGCGCCGCATTCACTGCAATGCTGCTGCAACGGGCGGCTGTTGCCACAGTGGTGGCAAAGGAGCTGGGCAGATTTCGCGTGCACGGTCATTCGCGCATCGCAGCGCGGGCAATCGGCGATGTGGCCGCACGCGACACAAATCAGTGTCGGGGCAAAACCGCGCCGGTTGAGAAACAGCAGAACCTGGTTGCCGGCATCCAGGTGAGCGCGCATGGCCTCGGTCAGCGCCGGGCTGAGACTCTCGGACGCACTCAAATGACTGGTATCGACCAGCCTGAGGCGCGGCGGGTTTGCCGCGCCGGCCCGCGACGGCAATTCGAGCCGCCGGAAATTGCCTTCTTCACAGTTGTGCAGCGATTCCAGTGACGGTGTCGCGGAACCGAGCACGACAGGTATATCCATTTGCTTGGCGCGCACGATGCCGAGATCGCGGGCCGAATAGCGCAGGCCTTCCTGTTGTTTGAAGGAGCTGTCGTGCTCCTCGTCAATGATTATCAGCCCGGGGTTGGCCAGCGGCGTGAATACCGCCGAGCGCGTGCCGATCAGCAGGGATGCGGCGCCGCTGCGCGCCGCCCGCCACGCGGCCAGGCGTGCCGAGTCGGAGAGCGCCGAATGCAACAGGGCCGGTTTGCGGCCGAGCCGCTGCTCCAGGCGGCCGACAAATTGCGGCGTCAGGCCTATTTCGGGCACCAGGATGAGCACCTGCTTGCCGGCCGCCAGGACCGACTGCATCAGCCGCAGATACACCTCGGTCTTGCCGCTTCCGGTGACGCCGTCGAGCAGGGTCACTCCGAACCCGGGCGTGGCGAGAATCTCGGCCACCGCGCGTTGCTGGTCATCGTTGAGTACCGGGCCGGCCTCCCCCTCGATGACGCTCTCGCCGTGTTCCGCCTGGCTGATGTAATCGATTCGAATCCAGCCGCGCTCGAGCAGCGCCGCCTTTTGCCGCCGCCATCCCGGCAGCTGCTGTTCCATCGAGGCCGTGTCCAGCGCCTGGTTGTCGGCGGCCAGGAGAATCTCCATGAACTCGAACTGGCGCGGGGCGCGACGACGCAGCGCTACCAGGTTGGCGGCCAGGCCTTCCTCGGTCAGTGTCACGATCTCCAGGGATTCATCGAGGTGGCGCCCGCGCCGCAGCATGGCCGGCAATGCTGCGGCGACGACTTCGCCAATCGGGTGGTGGTAGTAATCGGCGGTAAACCTGAGCAGCCACAAATCGCGTTCCGACAGTAACGGCTGCGCGTCCAGCAGTGCGCCGGCACGCTTTAGTTTCTTGCGCGGCAGGGGGCTTTCAGCGGCAACCTCTATCAGCATGCCGACAACCTGGCGATGACCAAAAGGCACGCGCAGTCGGCAGCCGGGCCGCAGGTCCGCGGCGGCAACGCCCTCAGGTGGCAGGTAATCAAAGAGGCGAGATAACGGGGCGTTTATCGCGATTCTTAATATAGTGTGGTCGTTCATTCCGCCTTCAGTCTAACGACGATGCTGCCGCAGCAGGTGGATCCATGATACCGATGCGGGCGGCGATTGCCACGGCGAGTCAGCCGCCGCGGGAGGCGCGAGGGAAGATTCCGATCCACCGATCCGGTGCGCCGGTGGGCCGAACAGCGGTCGGTAATGGCGGGCCGCCATGGCCTGCCGCCGGCCGTGCGCCACAAGGGCGCGCAAAGCCCTTCTGCAGGGACAATTTCAGGCCGCTTTGCGCTCCAGAAAACGCGACGGATGTTTCGGAAACCCCTTACTAAAATGCCTAGCAGTCCCTCGGGTGCTTCGGTAGACTGCCGCCATCCAAATGGAGGCGTAACGCATGAAAATCGGTGTTCCGAAGGAGATTTTTGCGGGCGAGCGGCGTGTAGCGACGACGCCCGATGTGGCCGGGCAGTTACAAAAGCTCGGATTTGAAGTGCTCGTCGAGGCGGGCGCCGGCGCGGAGTCGAGTTTCTCCGACGACGCCTATCGCGCCGCAGGCTGTGAGGTAATTGGCGGCGCTGCAGACCTCTGGTCGCAGGCAGACATTATTCTCAAAGTCAGGGGCCCTGAAGACGAAGAGGCAGCAAGGCTTGAAGCCGGCAAGACGCTGATCAGCTTTGTGTGGCCGGCGCAGAACCCTGACTTGCTGCAAAGGCTTACCGACAGCAAAGCCACCGTGCTCGCGATGGACAGCGTGCCGCGTATTTCGCGGGCGCAAAAAGCCGATGCGCTGAGCTCGATGGCCAACATTGCGGGTTACCGCGCCGTCGTTGAAGCGGCACAGCATTTTGGCCGGTTCTTTACCGGTCAGATCACGGCCGCCGGCAAGGTGCCCCCGGCCAAGGTGCTCGTCATCGGCGCTGGCGTCGCGGGCCTTGCTGCCATCGGTGCAGCGAAGAGCATGGGCGCGATCGTGCGCGCATTCGACACGCGTCCCGAGGTTAAGGAGCAGGTCGAAAGCATGGACGCCGAGTTCCTGATGCTGGACTTCGAAGAAGAGGACGGTTCCGGTGAAGGCGGCTACGCCAAGGTCATGAGTGAAGAGTTCATCAAGGCCGAGATGGCGCTGTTTGCCGAACAGGCCGAGGACGTCGACATCATCATTACGACGGCCCTGATTCCAGGTAAACCGGCACCGCGCCTGATCACGGCAGACATGGTGAAATCGATGAAGGACGGCAGCGTTATTGTCGACCTCGCTGCCGAACAGGGCGGTAACTGCGAATTGACAGAGCCCGGCACTGTTACCGAGGTCAACGGTGTCACGATCATTGGTTACACCGACATGCCCAGCCGGCTTGCCGCACAGTCCAGCCAGTTGTACGCCACCAACCTGCGGCACCTGCTGACGGATCTCACGCCGGAAAAAGACGGCAACATCGTCGTCGACATGGAAGACGAGCTGATTCGTGGCGCGACGATTTGTAAAGACGGCGAAACGACCTGGCCGCCACCGGCACCCAAGCTGTCGGCCGTGCCCAAGGGCAAGCCGGCACCGGCGCCTCTGCCGAAGGTCGAGAAGAAGCCGTCGGTTTTAGGCACGCTCATCAGCGTGCTCGTCGGCGGCCTCGCGCTGCTGGGGCTGGGAGCCGTTGCTCCGCCATCGTTCATGGCGCACTTCACGGTATTTGTGCTGGCCTGCTTCGTAGGCTACATGGTGATCTGGAATGTCACGGCGGCGTTACACACACCGCTGATGAGCGTCACCAACGCAATCTCGTCGATTATCGTCATCGGCGCACTGCTGCAGATCAGCTCGGATAACGAACTGATCAAATGGATAGCGGTGGGCACGGTGATGATCACCGCGGTCAATATCTTCGGCGGCTTTGCGGTCACGCGCCGCATGCTCGAAATGTTCAGGAAGTGAGGTCGTCATGTTTGAAGTAAATCAAGGAATCATCCAGGTTTCGTACATCATTGCGACTATCCTGTTCATC
>DATCZF010000018.1:0-3216 GCA_036526055.1 Woeseiaceae bacterium | reverse complement strand
CTCGAGTGAAACAGGCCGGCAAGACCGAGCGAATGGCCCGTTACTGCGTAAGCAATCGCACCGCCCTGGTACATTCGCGCGTCTTTCTCGACAAATACGCCTGCATAACTGGTTTCGATTTGCGTTGCCACATTATCCCCCGGTTGCCCTGCCAGCATCTCTGATGCGCGCCTTACAGCCAACCCTCATTCCTGCTATTGTCGGGATGCTTGGCGAGGGGATCAAGCCCGAAACAACAATCAACCTGCCATCGGTACAAATACGCCGCGCGGATTGCTAGCATTACGCAACGAATTTTGCGGGAATCGTCAGGACAGTGTTGTTCCCTGCCAGCGAACTCAGCAAAATGACCACCGGTCAGGATGACTGCAAGCAGAAGACGGCAGCGGGAGCTGATCCCTGGAGAATCGACAATGAAACTAGTCACAGCAATTGTGAAACCATTCCGTCTCGACGACGTGCGCAATGCGTTGAGCGAGGTGGGTATCCAGGGCATGACGGTAAGTGAAGTCAAAGGCTTCGGCAGACAGCGGGGCCACACGGAGCTTTATCGCGGTGCCGAGTATGTTGTCGACTTCCTGCCGAAAGCAAAAATCGAGGTCGCGGTCACCGATGACATGGTTGACCGCATCGTCGAGGCCATCATCAACAGCGCCAGGACCGGCAAGGTCGGCGACGGCAAGATTTTCGTTACCGAGCTGCAGCAAGTCTGGAGAATTCGCACCGGAGAAACCGGCGAAAGCGCGCTCTAGGCGACTCTTACAGTTGCCGCCAGGCAAGTCCCACCGAGCGGCGGTAGTACACGGCTACGGCATGACCGTAAACCGCCGCTTCATCGACGAGGCCGAAGTAACGGCTGTCCCGGCTGTTACCACGATGATCTCCGAGTAACAGCAATTTCCCTTCGGGTACCGTCAAGCCCTGAATATTCGGGCCGCCACCGTTCTCGAGATTCAGGTATGCCATGTGTCGGCCGATTACCTCTGTCCCGGGCGTGCCGGGAATGGATTGCCACTGCCCGTTTATGCGCAGTGTGCCATTCGCCAGGTCAACGCGGTCGCCACCGACCGCAACAACCCGCTTGATCAGCCGCACACCGGTGTCCGGAGCATTCACGATAACCACATCCCCGCGGGCAACGTGCCCGGGCTCGGTCAGGCGCCACTGAGTAAACGGTACACGCAGCCCGTATGCCGCCTTGTTGACGAAGACGCGGTCACCTTCCTGCAAGGTGTATTGCATCGAACCGGAAGGAACATGGTAATGATCGGCCAGCGACGAGCGCACGGCCAGGATAAGAAAGAGCATCACCAACAGGCGCAGTGCTTCGGCTGTCTTGCGTTTTCCTGTGCTCACAATGCGCCCTCCACTCGTTGCCGACCTCTTATTCGGCAAGGGGCGCCGCTGTAAGTTCCCCGCTCCCTAGCTGAACTGCGCCGCTGCCACGCGCAGGATCATGGCAAGCAATGCCAGCGACGCGACGGCGTATGCTGCGAAACGCAGTCTGACGTTATTGATCGTGCATTGAATAATACTGTGCAGCGCGCGAAATACGAGGAACAGGTATGCGCAGACGAGGTAGAACTGATCCACCGATGCGGTGACGTACAGGTACAGGCAGACGGCGTAGAACAGCACCGGCATTTCGAACAGGTTTTTGAAATTATTCGACGTGTTGACGGCCTTGGGGGGCGCATTCGGCACAGGTTGGGATGAATCGGCGAATCTCTGCGGGTCGATGCGGTTGCCCAGGATGAAACTGAGGCGGTGCACGTACATCCAGACCCAGACGATCGCCGTCAACACCAGCATGCCGATAAACGGCACAAAAATATTTGAATTATTCATCGTAACTCCCGAACAACTGCCGAATTATCGGCTCAGCTCAATTGTGGACACCGGCCTGCGGGCGCTTACGTCGGCTCTGCCATCGAGAACGCATTCAGCTTGTTGCCGTCAAGGTCGCGAAAATAGCCGGCGTAAAAATTTCCGAAGCGAAACCCCGGCGCTCCCTCGTCCTGCCCACCCAGTGAAAGAGCCTTGGCATGCAGTGCATCCACCTTGCCGGGCTCAGACAGTGCCAGCGCTAACATGACGCCATTGCCTACCGTGGCCGGATTGCCATCGTGAGGTTTGATAATCGACAATGCAGCGCCATTTGGAGAGTTGCCCCAGGCGATGAATCCCTCGGACTCCATGATACGGCGCGCCCCGATCGACGATAGCAATTCGTCATAAAAAGCTGCGGCACGCGAAAAGTCATTTGTACCCAGCGTAACGTATCCAATCATTTCAAAAACTCCCATTCAGGAAGAAAATAAGTACGGCTCTCGCCGTGCACTACGGCTACTTGCCTAACCGTTAATCAGCCAGTCGCGCATGGCCTCCGTTACTGCCGCCGGCCGCTCCAGTAATGTCATATGACCGGACGACTCGATAATCACAAACCGCGAATCCTCCAGGTAGGCGGCGATCAGCTCATGCTGCTCGACCGATATGGAGCGATCCTGCCTGCCACAGAGCACCATCACCGGGCACCTGACGTTTTTCAGATACCCGGTGGCATCCGGCCGATACAGCAAGGCTTTCACTTGCGCGCGATACTCTTCGAGCGTGTACTCGACCACCATGGCCTGAATGACGTCCTGCAACTCTGCATAGTCCCGATGATCGGGACGGATGAGCTGGTGCACCCAGCTTCTCGCCAATTCTTCCATGCCATAGCTTTCGGCGACATCGAGCAACCGGCGCCGTCGCTGTTCCTCGCCTGCGTGGCGCGGATATACATCGGTGTCCAGCAGGGCGAGTTTCGAAACGCGGTCGCCGACCATGTGGGTTACCTCGAGCGCGACACGCCCGCCCATCGAGTGCCCTGCCACAGCAAACCTGGCCGGCGCCTCCCGAATCACAGCTTCTGCCATGCCACGAATCGAGTCGTGGCCGCGAAAGTCCATGACGCGCATATCGACCAGGTCATCCAGATGCGTCAATTGATGCCGCCATACCGTTTGATCGCATAACAGACCCGGCAGCAGAAAAAGCGTTTCCCTCTCACTCATTCGAGACGCCCTTTATGTCGTGGTCCAATCCGCTCACTCCGGCTGACGTGCGGCTGGTGAATCAATACCGATAATATGCTCACTGAAAAATCCGTTGAAGTCCGTACGCCCACTCAGGCTGTAGGAGCCAATATTGCCAAACTCGAGATAATCCCCT
>DATCZF010000017.1:0-4538 GCA_036526055.1 Woeseiaceae bacterium | reverse complement strand
TTCCAGGGCGCTTTCCGGTCGGTAAAGGCAGCTTTCGAATAGTTACCCTGCGCGAGGAACTCGAGTTTATTGCCGGCCTGAACCGCTCTACGGGAAAATCCGTAGGCATCTATCCGGAAATCAAGCGCCCGGCGTTTCACCATGCCCAGGGCATCGACCTCGCCGTTAGCACGCTGCAGATGCTGGCGGAATTTGGCTATCGCGATAAAGGCGATCCGGTTTATTTCCAGTGTTTCGACCCCGCTGAATTGCGCCGCGTACGCACCGAATTGGGCTCAAAATTGAAACTTATCCAGCTCATCGATGAGAATAACCCGTACGACCCTGGCATCGACTACACGGCGATGCTGACGGCGGAGGGGCTCCAGAACGTGGCCAGTTATGCCGATGGGATTGGACCGTGGGTAAATCATCTTTTCCAGCAGACTGACGATGGAGGCAGCCGCAAATCGACTGGCATTGTGCAGCAGGCACAGGCTAACGGCCTTGCAGTTCATCCGTGGACGTTTCGCGCTGATTCCCTGGCCCCCGGGTTCTCATCATTTGCCGAGATGGTCCACTGGTTCATTGCGGCAGAACACATCGACGGCCTGTTCACGGATTTTCCCGACAAGGCCCTGGCGGTTATCAACCTGCTTACACCGTCGCGCGCCAAGTGACCACAATCAGCTGCCCTGAGCGCACATTAACTCATAATACACATTAATAAAAATCCCTAAGGTATTCTTTTTTCGCTAGAAATAGACCCTTTTTTGGTGTTTCTTATGGGCAAGGGGAGCCAAAAATACTGTCTTACTTTTTCTTCAAGTTGAGAGCCAGTTCAAGTATTTGACCCCCCGTTTTTCCGTATTCTGTGGCCTATCTCATACACAAACTGCGATAAGTGCAGCAAGGGCCATGGCTGAATATCTCAATTTACAGACAGGACTGGTTTTATTGGTAAGCATTCTGCTGGGCTGGATCCTGGGCCGCCTCACCGGGCGCCAGACAAACCCCGTAGACGCTGACCCTCGGGATTCACAGATCCGTTCGCTGCAGGCGACGGTTAGAGTTCACAAGTCCGATCTTTCCAAGATCAAGGCTGATCAGGCGTCCGCCAGCGAAGGTCTCTCAGAGGCCCAAAAGACCATCGATGTGCTGCAGCAGAAGCTCAAGGAGCGGCGCAGCGAGCTGGAAATCATCAAGATGGACCGGAAAGCGGCGCTGGAAAAGACGCGTGAACTGCGAGCAGAACTTCAGAACAGGGCGGCCCTGGCCAAAAAGGCGCAAGCCCGGATTAGCGAGCTGGAAACCGAGATTTCAATTGCGCGGGCTTCGTCCCAATTGACAGCGAGCGGCGCCTCCAAAGCCTGAACCGATTAGTGCCATTGCGCGCCTACGCGCGGTACCAATTACCGTTTTCCACCGCATATCGGCCTGAAAAGCCGGTAACTTTCCAGCTGGAATAACTGACTACAAACCACAGTTGCATCATCAGGCTGACGGTCCACTCGACGCGGCTTTCAATCGCGCCAGCATCTTCAATCAGGGCCTTCATGGTCCAGTTGAAGATACCCAGTACAAACGGCGCAATGACCAGGAACAGCTTGACTCTGCCATGGCGGCGCAAGACCGGGTTGTTCGAATGGCGCATAATCTGGATCGTCATGATTAACTGGGCAACAACGGTGAGCAGGAAGTAGAAATAGACGCCAAACCGGCGCATCAGCGTGTAGAAATCGTCATAGGCGCCCAGAAAGGTCACATACATCACCAGGAAGAAGGCACCGCCGAGGCCAATACCCCCAATCCATCTGTCAACGGGTCGAATTGGCCCTTCGGATACGCCGCCGATTGCCCTGAACCAGGCCACAGCAAACAGCCAGTAGACACCCAAAAGCAGTGCCTGGGGCAGCATCACGGCCTTGAACATATAGGTGGACGGCGGATAGCGGCCGGTTGCGCTAATGGTCACGCAACCGTCGATGTAGGGTATGCATTCCTGAACGACGCCGGCGTTCATGGCAATGATGTAACTCAGGTGAATGCCGATAATTGGCAGAAAGCCGACGATCAGCGGCAATAGGCGTAAAATCATAGTTTCGTCAGCTCCCCACGCTGCAATTAACCAAGCGCAACAACTGCGGCGCGCCGTGGCGACGATATCACGATAACTGCCAGTGACTCCATGCGAAAAGGGCGGTCTGGTCACGGTATCGCGCGAACGTAAAGCCCGTTCCTGGACGTGTCACGGAGGCATTAGACGCAGCGTGCGACCACGCAGGGAAGCAAATCGGCGCACTGTGCCTTACCAAAACATTGATGTGGCGGGTACTGGATCTGCTGTCGCCAGTATGAGGTATACGGCGTTTAGCGCTGAAAGGGGGGTCGTTGGTCCAGTGGCTGATCCAGGCCATTATCCCGTCCATATCCATTATTTAACATAATATACATTATGCGCATAAAAGCAGGCCCAAGCACGGTATGGGTGATAACGCCTGAACCTGAAGAAATACCTCTTAAACAGCCGAAACTCCCAATATGGCCGTATAGCGCATTTGCGCCCCAATCCCCGGTGCGCAGCGTGCAATTCTATGCGTTTGAGCGCGGTGACTGACCTCGCGTGCAACGCTCCGTTGACCTCTTCAACGAGGATTTAGCACACCGTACATGATCACAGTCATACGAACTGAGCCCGCGACTGCGGGCCCAATCCGTAACTGTCCAGGCGACCGCGCTCTCTTACTGCGTCAGCTTTCGCACGGCGGCGAGGAAAATGACCTCTATCGCGGCTGCATTGAAGAGATCGCTGCTGTTTTGCAGAAACGCATCAAGGTACTCGCCGATGGCCGGAATGCTGCCCAGTGCGTCATTGGCAACGAATAACACCAGTGTCGCCACCATAAACCGCAGCCGCTCATCATCCGCTTCCTGGCTGACAAACCAGCCAACCCCAAGCCCAAGCAGCGTGATGATCAGGGTCCAATGTTCAAAGGCTGGAGCAAACACGGCCACGATTACGACCACCAGGCTCAGGATACGAACTATCTTGTCGGCGCCCATACTTTTCCCCTTGCTGTCGAAATGAACGGCCGGCTTTGCGCCGGCTCGCGAATGATGCGCTCGATTCTATCAATGCTCGCTATGCATAAATATCATTGTAGAACCATATATGGGCTTTTAACGCTGTTTTTGTTGTTTTTTCCGCGAAAATGCACCCTGGAGACCCTGATTGCCGGGAAAAGCGGCGAGATCAGTCCGGCCCGTGCCGGCGGACTCTAATAGCGGATCAGGGCCGATCCCCAGGTAAATCCTGCCCCAAAAGCCTCGAAAAGGACCAAATCGCCATGCTGAATCCTGCCGTCCCTGACGGCGGTATCGAACGCGAGCGGGATGGAAGCGCTCGAGGTGTTGGCCTGTTCATCGACCGTGATGACAACCTTCTCGGCCGGCAAACGCAGTTTCTTCGCCGCCGCATTGATGATCCTGAGGTTTGCCTGGTGTGGAACAAACCAGTCCAGGTCGGCGGAACTGACATCGTTGTCCGCGAGCGTTTCTCTGGCCATGGCATCCAGTGCGCCAACGGCCTTTTTGAACACCTCATTGCCCGACATCTGGATATAGGCGTTCTGCGCAATCACCGCTTCATAGTTTGAGGAAATGCCCGCAGGGACGTGCAGAAGCTCTTCATAGCGCCCTTCCGCGTGAATGTGTGTCGACAAAATGCCCGGCTCGATAGATGCGTCGAGAATCATGGCCCCTGCCCCATCCCCGAATAACACGCAGGTGGTGCGATCTGACCAGTCGAGAATCCGGGAATAGGTCTCCGACCCGATCACCAGTGCTTTTTTCGAGCCACCGGTGAGGAAATAGCGGTTTGCGACATCGAGCGCATACACGTAGCCAGCGCAGGCTGCGTGCACGTCGAAAGCAGCACAGCCATGAATACCCAGCTTGCGCTGCACAATGCACGCGGTACTCGGAAAAACCTTGTCTGGCGTTGTGGTAGCCACAATGATCAAGTCAATGTCATTAGGCTCACAATCAGCCATCTGCAGCGCCCTTTGGGCCGCGCTCACAGCCATATCCGAGGTCAATTCGCCTGCCGCGGCAATATGCCGTCGCTTGATTCCGGTGCGCTCCTGTATCCAGGCATCCGAGGTATCCAGCGATTCCTCGAGATCCTGGTTCGTAAGCACCTTCTCGGGCAGGTAACTGCCTGTTGCGGAAATTCTGGCAAAACCTTTCACTGCATGCGCCTCGGTCAAGTCAGGAAAAAACCTGGCAACGCGGCCAGGCTATTATCCCTTGGGTGTCTGTGGCGCCGGTTATCTCACAGGCACCCTCCTCCCGGCAACCGTTTGTTTTTGATCATGTTCGCTTCCCTGGTTCAATTGATCGTCGCGATGCTATACATTGTCGGGCTTTCGTCAGTGGCTTCCGCGCAGCAAAGTGACATGCACATGGGTACCAGCGACATTCGCTCCCTGATCGACCAGAGTCCCATCAGCGGCTTGCAGATTGCAGTGGTCGCCATCTGCCTGCTGATGAACGTGGTC
>DATCZF010000016.1:0-8461 GCA_036526055.1 Woeseiaceae bacterium | reverse complement strand
AGGATATGGACCTGCCCGGCATGGCCGACCTGAGCTACGACGTCGAGATATCGCTGGCACGCATGGACCCCGCAACGCTCGGCAGAATTCTCGAGCGGCTGCGCGGCGCGGACGCGCAGACCGGCATGTATCCGGAGCTGGAACAGGACGTGCTCGAACTGTTGTCGCTGGGCACCATGATCAACGCTCCCCGGGTCAGCGTGGCGACTCCCCAGGGCAACCTGGACGTTGCCATCAGCCTGGAAATCGACAAACAGCCGTCGGGTTCGGCGCCCAACTGGATAGGCGTCCTGATGGCGTCGGATGCCACGGTCCAGCTAAGCGTTCCTGCCATGCTGGTGCAATTCGCCCAGATCGCCAGCCCGGAAATGGCGGCGCTGATGGAGATGGGCCTGTTGATCGAGGACGGTGACAACTACCGCATGGAGGCGCGTTTCAAGAAAGGCATCCTGACGGTAAACGGCGCGCCGTTGCCGCTACCGTTACCCACCGGCTAAGGGCGCGTCAGGCGCTTTGCTGCAGGCGCGTTTTCTTCAGGTGAATCAATAACAGCGAAATGGTCGAGGGCGTAATGCCCTCGAGCCGCGCCGCGTGACCGAGCGTTTCCGGCCGTGCTGCGGCGAGACGCTGGCGCGCTTCGTTGGACAGTCCCGTCACCCGCCCGTAATCAATGTTCTGCGGCAGCCGCAACGACTCCTGGCGCGCGTGTTTTTCGATCTCGCGCTGCTGCCGCTCGATATAGCCCTGGTACTTGGCGCGCACCTCGAGCTGCAGCGCAACCTGCTCAATCTCTTCGGCGGCCCACGTAGCGTCATACTCCGGCGCGCCCACGGCGGACAGTCCGGCCACGTCGCGATACGTAATCCCGGGCCGGCGCAACAGGTCGACGGCGCTGCCTTCTCTCGCGATCGCCTGCCCCAGCAACGCCTCATCATTCGCCGTAAGCGCGTGCGGATGGACCACTGTTGCCGCCAGCCGGCTGCGCTCGGCGTCAACGGCCTCCCGTTTGCGCGTGAACGCTGCCCAGCGGTGATCATCAACCAGGCCGAGCTCCCGGCCCACCGGGGTCAGTCGATAGTCCGCATTGTCTTCGCGCAGCAACAAACGGTGTTCGGCGCGGCTCGTAAACATGCGATACGGCTCACTGACGCCACGAGTAACCAGGTCGTCGACCAGCACGCCGAGGTAGGCTTCGTGACGCTGCGGATACCAGCCCGGCAATTCCCGCGACTGTCGCGCGGCATTGATGCCGGCCAGCAGGCCCTGCGCCGCGGCTTCTTCATAGCCGGTGGTGCCGTTGATTTGCCCCGCGAAGAACAACCCGGCGACCAGTTTTGTCTCGAGCGTCGGTCGCAGGTCGCGCGGATCGAAATAGTCGTACTCGATCGCATAGCCCGGCTGCGTGATCGCCGCATTTTCAAAGCCGGGAATGGAGCGTACGAATTCGACCTGCACTTCGTGCGGCAGGCTGGTCGAGATGCCGTTCGGGTACACCACGTCAGTGGTCAGGCCTTCGGGTTCGACGAACACCTGGTGCGAGCTCTTGTCCGCGAAGCGCACGATCTTGTCTTCCACGGACGGGCAATAGCGCGGTCCCACACCCTCGATGTTTCCGCTGAACATCGCGGACTCGTGCAGTGACGCGCGAATGATCTCGTGGGTCTTCTCGCTCGTCCTCGTAATGTGGCAATTCACCTGGCGCGGGTGTTCGCTGCGTCGGCCTATAAATGAAAATACCGGTGCCGGCTCATCGCCCGGCTGCGGCTGCATGCGACTGTAGTCGAGGCTTTTGCCGTCGAGCCGCGGTGGCGTGCCGGTCTTCAGGCGTGCGACGCGAAACGGCAGTTCGCGCAGGCGGCTCGCCAGGCGGTTCGCCGGCGCATCACCGACGCGGCCGCCTTCCTTTTGTTGCTTGCCGATATGGATGCGCCCGCCGAGAAAGGTGCCGACGGTAAGCACGACCGCCGCCGCATGGAAGCGCTGGCCCGCAGCTGTCTCGACACCGACGGCGCGCTCACCCTCGACAATGAGGTCGTCGACCGACGCCTCGAACAGGCTCAGCCCCGGCTGGGTTTCGAGCATGCGGCGTATCGCTTGCCTGTACAGCTGCCGATCGGCCTGCGCCCGCGTCGCGCGAACGGCCGGACCCTTGCTCGCGTTCAGCGTGCGAAACTGGATGCCGGCCACATCGATGGCACGCGCCATGGCGCCGCCCATCGCGTCGACCTCGCGCGTCAGGTGGCCCTTGCCAATGCCACCGATCGCCGGGTTGCAGCTCATCTGTCCCAGCGTGGCGAGGCTTTGTGTCACCAATAGCGTGCGCGCACCCGAGCGGGCGGCAGCGAGGGCCGCTTCCGTTCCGGCGTGACCGCCGCCTATTACGATGACATCAAAATGGTTTTTCACAGCGATTGCGCAATTTTTGTACAGCCGAAGAACCGCGCATTCTAATCGCGCGGTGCTGCTGATGCCAGCAGGCTTTACTTGCCATTGCGCGCCTGTGAAGATTGCGCCCTATGAGCAAGGCCCGTTTTTTTGCTGTCGCCCTGGCCGCGGTCGCTGTTACCGCGCTGGCAACAGATTCATCAGCGCAGCAGGATGCCGGCCTCGAGCTGCAGGAGTGTCGCATCAGCGCGGGCCCCGGGTCGCCAACCCGGGCGGCACGCTGTGGCAAGCTCCTGCGGCCCCTCAACCCCGCCGACCCCGAGTCTGGCGAAATCGCCCTGGCAGTAGCGGTGGTGCCGGCGCTCAGCCTGGAGCCGGCGCCTGATCCCCTGATCGTTATCGCCGGCGGCCCGGGCCAGTCCTCCATTCAATACTATGTATCCGTTGCGGGCGCCTTTGAGCGCATTCGCCGGGAGCGTGACATCGTGCTGCTGGACCAGCGCGGCACCGGGGCCTCCGTACCGCTCAACTGCCCTGCGGACGCTGGGCTGCTCGAGGGCGGCGCCGATCTCGATCTCGTCGTCGAACAGGCGGCAGCCTGTGCGCAGACCCTCGATCATGACCCGCGCTATTTTACGACCAGTATCGCGGTCGGCGACTTCGCCGCGCTTGCCAGCGCGCTCGGTTACCCGCGAGTGAATGTTTATGGCGTGTCCTACGGAACGCGCGTGGCGCAACACCTGCTGCGACGCTACCCGGCGCTGGTGCGCAGCACGATCCTCGATGGCGTGGTCCCGCCAACGATTCCGCTGGGGCCGGATATCGCCCTCGCCGCACAGCGCTCGCTGGATCACGCCTTCAGCCGTTGTCAGCGCGAAACGGCCTGCAATGAGCGGTTTCCCGAGCTACGCAGTGATTTCGATCAGCTGCGCGCGCGGCTGCAGGAACAGCCGCGTATCGTCGACGTCATCGATGCTGCCAGCGGACAACCCCGGGCCGTGGAAATCGGCGGCGATGAACTGGCTGGCGCCATTCGGCTGCTGAGCTACCACCCCAGCACGGTCGCCCTGCTGCCGCTGCTGATCGACTCCGCAGCCCGCGGCAACTACGAACCCCTGGCGTCACAGTTGTTGCTCGCGACACAAAGCCTTGCCGACTCGCTGAGCATCGGCATGCACAACAGCGTCATCTGTAGCGAAGATGTGCCGTACTACGCGACAACGGAATTTGACGATGCCGCGCTCGAAGCAACCTACATCGGCCCCATGCAGGTCAGCCTGCTGCGCGCCATTTGCAGCGTGTGGCCGGCCGGCCCGGTTGACGATGATTTTCATGAGCCGCTTCAGCTGTCGAACCCGGTGCTGCTGTTGTCCGGCGAGGCAGACCCGGTAACGCCGCCACGGTTTGCAGACGTCGCAGCGGAAACATTGCCAAACGCCCTGCATCTCGTTGCGCGCGACCAGGGCCACGGGCTCGCCATTCGCGGCTGCACCCCGCGGATCATGGCCGACTTTGTGGAG
This sequence comes from Woeseiaceae bacterium, assembly GCA_036526055.1. Classification (GTDB taxonomy): domain Bacteria; phylum Pseudomonadota; class Gammaproteobacteria; order Steroidobacterales; family Woeseiaceae; genus JAHEFE01. Next base: position 4,556 of record DATCZF010000016.1, on the reverse strand, counting down.
GCCGCCGATATCAGCGCGGTGGACAGCAGCTGTCTCGAGCGCGTCTTTGCCATGCCGTTTTTCATCGACTTCTCGGGGCCCTCACCATGATCGTCGTCAACGACATCGAGAAATCTTTCGGGGCCGTTCGCGCTGTTCGCGGTGTCTCCTTTACGGCGCCCAACGGCAAGATCACGGGCTTGCTCGGCCCGAACGGCGCCGGCAAATCGACCACGCTGCGCGTGCTTTACACCGTGCTGAAACCGGACGCCGGCAGCGCCATCATCGACGGTGTCGATGTCGTGGACAACGCGCTTGAGGCGCGCCGGCTGATCGGCGCCCTGCCGCATGGCGCCGGGCTGTATCCGCACCTGAGCGCGCGCGAAAACATCGCCTATTACGGCCGCTTGTGCGGCCTCGACGGCGAGCGCCTCGAGCAGCGCGTCGAGGCGCTTATCGAGCAGCTGGACATTCGCGACTTCGCGGACCGCCGCACCAAGGGCTTTTCCCAGGGGCAGCGTACCAAGGTTGCGCTGGCCCGGGCGCTGGTGCACGAACCACCGAACATCATTCTCGACGAGCCCAGCAATGGCCTCGATGTCATGGCCACGCGCGCATTGCGCGAGCTGATTCGCGAGCTTCGCGCCGCGGGCCGCTGTGTCCTGTTTTCCAGCCACGTGATGCAGGAGGTTGCCGCGCTGTGCGACGAAATCGTCATCATCGCAGCGGGCCAGGTGGCCATGCAGGGCAGCGCCGACGAGATTCGCGCCAGGACCGGACACGACGATCTCGAAGAAGCATTTGTCGCCGCGCTCGGGAGGGTCGAGGAATGAGCCTGCGCTCGCTGCGTCTCGTTTTTGCCAAGGAGCTGCTCGATCACCTGCGGGATCGCCGCGCGTTGCTGACGACGCTCTTCATGGGCCCGTTGTTCGGTCCGATCATTTTTGGTTTTGTCATCACGCTCTCCTTGAACAAGTCGATCACCGATGACACGGAGGCGCTAGAACTGCCTATCATCGGCGCCGATTACGCGCCGAACCTGGTCGGTTTTCTTGGCAGCGAAAACATCGAGCACAGCAGCACGCCCGACAGCCGCGAGGTGGCCCTCGAGGGCGTCAAGGCGGGAGACCTGGACGTCGTCCTGTTCATTCCGGAGGGTTTTGGCGAGGAGCTTGGCGATGCCATTCCGGCGCGCATCGAGGTCATCTACGACCGCTCGGACGATGCCGGGCGCCGCGAGGCTGATCGCGTCATCGATGCCTTGCGCGCCTACAGCCAGGAGATCGCATCCATGCGCCTGCTGATGCGCGGGCTGAGCCCGGCCGCGCTGCAGCCAATCAACATTGATCGCATCGATGTGTCTACGCCGAGTGGCCGCTCTGCCATGCTGCTCGGCATGCTGAGCTACTTTTTTATCTTTGCGATGTTGATGGGCGGCATGCCGCTCGCGATTGACGCCACCGCCGGCGAACGCGAACGCGGCTCCCTGGAGCCGCTTCTCTGCCTGCCGGTCACCCGCGACAAGCTCATTCTCGGCAAGATCCTCGCCGCCTGTGTATTCATGATGCTGTCGCTGTCGATCAGCCTGTGCGCGTTTGCGATTTCGCTGAATTTCATGCCGCTGGAAAAACTCGGCATGACGCCGAACTTCGGAGCCGACGCGGTGGTAACCGCATTCGCCATGCTCGTGCCCTTCGTCTTGCTCGGCGCGTCACTGATGACGCTGGTCGCCTCGTTTACGAAGAGCTACAAGGAGGCGCAGTCCTGGCTGAGCATTGTGCTCTTGGCGCCGACGATGCCGATCCTGGTCGTCAGCATCCTGAACGTACGCAGCGCGACCGAGTTGATGCTGATCCCGAGCCTGAGCCAGCACCTGTTGCTCGTCGACCTGATCAAGAATGAGCCGGTCGCAATGCTGAGTGTCTTGCTCTCGGTATGCAGCACGATCATTTATGGCGTTGTCGCCGCCTGGGTCTGCGCGCGACTCTATCGCCGCGAGGGTCTGCTCGGCTAGGCGGCCTTCCTTTAGACCAAACAAAAGGCCGCGTCGGTGAGACGCGGCCTTTTTTTCATCGCCCAAACGGGCCCGTGGCTAGTCGCCGAAATAAAAGCGGAAGCCAGCCTGGTACATCGTCACGTCATCGTCCCAGCCGGCGCCAACGCCGACAGCAACATTGTCCGTGAGGTCGAAGAGGATGCCAGCTGAGAATGACGTTGAGCTGCCACTCTAGTCCAGGTCGCCGTAAGCGATAGCGCCTTCGAGCTCGATGGTTTCACTCAGCTTCGTCCGCAGGCCGATGCTCAGGCCGTAGCCGTCGTCATCATACGAAAAGCCGTCGACATCTATCTCGGCCTTGATATAGGACAGCCCCGCAACGAAATCGGTGTTCTCGCCGAGCGAGTGGTTGTAGCCAACGCCCAGCCCGAGCTCGTCATAGTCGATACCGAAGTCCAGCCCGAGAGCAGAATATCCGCCGAAAATATGCACGTTGTCGGATACCGCAACTGATCCGCCGAGCGCCCAGCCGTCGCCATCGACATCGAACCCCATGTCGCCGGTATCAAGGTCTGCCGAGGCATAAGCAGCCTGAACGTAGTTGTAGCTCAGACCATCCGCTACCGCGGGTCCTGCCACTACAAGCAATACAAGCAAAAGAACCTTCTTCATTTTTCTATCTCCTGGTTGCAACTACCGCAGGGCGGTATTGCCCGTTGCGGGTGGCCAGCGAATTCTCTGGCGCGATACCGTGAAAAGATATAGGGAGTTGTCGCAGTCACGGCGGCTGCTCGTTCCCGTCGTCGGCCGGCCGCTAACACCACGAGAGGCCGGTACATTCGTAGTCGTCGCTGGAGTTGGCGGAGGCAAGCAGCGCGGCAGCGCCAACAATCAGCAGCCCCGCCATCAGGAAGCCGCCCTTGGTGGCGTCAGGGGCTGCGACTCGCACTTCCACGTGTTCGATCGAGCTCCATGGAATCGTTTCCACAATGCCGCCGGCGCTTTTCACGAGCAGCGCTTCGGGCGCTGTGTCTTTGACCTTGTACGCGTGGCTGCTCCCGTCTTTAAAGAACACGGTGATTTCCTTGCCCGGGCTGATGTCGCTGCTCATCGATGCCCGCGTCCCACTCAGGGCCTGTGTGGTGGTGCAGGCGCTGGTCAGCACCATGACGATGCTGCAGAACACGGCGATGATTTTTTTGCTGTGGCTTAACTGGTTCATTTCATGCTCCCTTCGTGTGCGCTTCCTGGGAGCAACTATGCGGAATGCCCTCGCAGGCAACCTGATGCGGTGCTGATTGTTTGCGGATGCCCGGCTGATTTCTGGCTGAGCGGAAGGTCGGTCACCGCGGCTGTCGGCCGCGATTGGGCCGGTTCAGGCGTAGTGGTCGGCCAGGGGTGTGGCCCTTAAGGCTTACTTGCCGATGCAGAACTCGGTGAAGATTTTTCCGAGCAGGTCGTCGCTGGTGAACTCGCCGGTGATCTCGCCAAGCGCCTGCTGGGCAAGGCGCAGCTCTTCTGCAAGCAACTCGCCGGCGCGCGCCTCCTCGAGCGCGCGACAGCCTGCCATGAAGTGGCGATGCGCCACATCCAGCGCGTCGAGGTGACGACGGCGCGCGGTAAATGCGCCCTCGCCAATATCGTGGTGTCCGGCTTTATGTCGAATGTGCTCGCGCAGCGCATCGATGCCGGTGCCGGTTACAGCGGAAATATTGATCGTATTGTCCTGGTTTGCGACTTTCCCCGGCGCCTCGTCGGTGAGGTCCACCTTGTTGCGCACGATGATTATTGGCAGTTCGGCGGGCAGCTTTTCGTCGAGCGATGACGCGTCGCTCGCCGACGCATCCTGCACCCACAGCGCCGCGTCCGCGGAGCGCATCGCATCGCGGGCGCGGCGAATACCCTCCGCCTCGATGCGGTCGGGATCGTCGCGCAAACCGGCGGTGTCGATGAGTTCGACAGCCAGGCCGTCGATGACGATTCGCTCTCGCAGAATGTCGCGCGTCGTTCCGGCGACCTCGGTAACGATGGCGCTGTCCTGTCCGCTCAGCGCATTCAGCAGGCTCGACTTGCCCGCGTTAGGCTTGCCGACGATCACCAGCTGATAGCCGTCGCGTAACAAGCGGCCGCGCGCCGCTTTCTCCCGCAGCGTCGTGAACGCGTTGCCGGCCTCCTTGATGCGCTCACCAAGCTGCCGGTCAGACAGAAAGTCGATTTCTTCCTCGGGAAAATCGATTGCCGCCTCAACATGCAGCCGCAGGCGCACCAGCTGCTCCTGCAGCGCGGTCACCGCGACCGAGAAGTCCCCCGACAGGGAGCGCATGGCCGCACGCGCCGACTGTGTGGTCGCGCTCTCGATCAGGTCGGCGATGGCCTCGGCCTGCACCAGGTCGAGCTTGTCGTTGAGGAACGCGCGTTTCGAAAATTCGCCCGCATGTGCGCGGCGCGCGCCGAGAGCAATGATCGCGTCCACCAGCATCGCGACCACGACCGGTCCGCCATGGCCGTGCAGCTCGAGAACGTCCTCGCCGGTAAAGGATGCCGGCGCGGGAAACCACAGCGCGATTCCCTTGTCGAGCAA
>DATCZF010000015.1:0-9407 GCA_036526055.1 Woeseiaceae bacterium | reverse complement strand
AATAACCAAGCCTGGAATCGCAAGGCTCGTCGATCGGCCAGCCCGCGGTTCCCTGTAAGCATGTTGAGGAGTCAGAAATGAAGCGATTTTTTTTGCCGTTCCTCGTCGTAGCGCTCGCTGCCTGCCAGGAAGCGCCGCCGCCCGTGGAAGAACAGGATGCGGAGCCACCCGTGGCCGAAACGGAGGCTCCAGTCATATCCCGCCTGGATGAGGTGCTGGCAGCACAACCAGAAGATGTTCAGGCGCGCTACCAGTATCGCCATCCCAAAGAAACGCTCGAGTTTTTCGGGTTGCAGCCGGGCATGACCGTGGTCGAGGCATTGCCGGGCGGCGGCTGGTACACCAGGATTCTCGCGGCCTACCTGGGCCCGGAGGGTAAAGTCATCGGGGCTGATTATCCGATAGACCTGTACAAAAACTTCGGCTTTTACAATGAAGAATTCGGCGAAGCCAAGAAGACCTGGGTGACCGACTGGACTGCCGATGCGGCCGACTGGGGCGTTGAAAATGGCGCTGCCGTGGACGCTTTTGTCTTTGGCGCCGTACCCGCCGAAATGGCCGGCACCGCAGACGCTGTTCTGTTTATTCGAGCCATGCATAACCTGGCCCGCTTCGAGTCACAGGGCGGGTTCCTGACACAGGCAATTGACGATACCTGGCAGGTGCTCAAGCCCGGTGGCATCGTTGGCATCGTCCAGCATCATGCGCGCGACGATATGCCGGACGATTGGGCGAGCGGCGCAGCCGGCTACCTGAAGCAGGGTTTCCTGATCGAGCAGCTGCAGAAACGCGGGTTCGAATATGTCGGCAATAGCGACATCAATGCCAATGACCAGGACCAGCCGACAACCGATGATGCCGTATGGCGCCTGCCGCCGTCTTTGGGTACCAGCCGGGAAGATCCTGAGCTGCGGGCGCAACTTGAAGCGATCGGCGAATCGAATCGAATGACGCTGAAGTTTCGCAAACCTGAATAATCACATGACGGCCGCGCCCGCAAAGCGCGGCCGTTTTTTTATATAAAAGAGCAATACAAACGGGGATACCCAATGAGTGAAGACAAGGCCGTTGCGCCGGGGCGCGTCGAGCGCGCGCTGGCGGCCGTAGAGCGTGTCGGTAACAAGCTGCCCGATCCGGCAGTACTGTTTATTGCGCTGCTGTTCATCGTGTGGATTTTGTCATGGCTGTTTTCCTTTATGGACTTCTCCGTCATCGACCCACGAACAGGCGAAGCGCTGATTATCAATAATCAGCTATCCGGTACTGCGCTGACCGCATTCTTCTCGGCGATGGTGACCAACTTTTCGCATTTCCACCCGGTTGGCGTCGTGCTGGTCGCGATGCTGGGTATCGGCGTCGCGGAGCACACCGGCTTCATCAATGCCGCATTGCGTTCGATGATGGCCGTGACGGCCCGGTGGCTGCTGACGCCGATGGTGATCCTCGTGGGCATCATCAGTCATTCGGCTGTCGATGCCGGCTACGTGCTGGTCATTCCGCTTGGCGGCGTAATCTTTTACGCTGCGGGTCGCCATCCGCTTGCGGGCATCGCCGCGGCGTTTGCCGGCGTGTCGGGTGGCTTTTCCGCCAACTTCGTGCCCTCGGCGCTGGATCCGATGCTGCAGGGCATCTCCCAGGCCGGCGCACAAATACTCGATCCGTCGATCGTTCTGAATCCGCTCAATAACTATTTCTTCACCACCGTGTCCTCGTTGCTGATTATCAGCGTTGGCTGGTTTCTTACGGACAGGGTCGTTGAACCGCGGCTGCAGCACAACCGGCTCGATGGTGACCTGGAAGACCTGCCCACGATGGAACCCCTGGAGGACAACGAACGCAAGGGACTGCGTGCTGCCGGTTACTCGATGCTGGCCGGCATTGCATTGCTGATTGTTACTGCCAGTCTCGAAGGATCGGCATGGAGGGCGCCCGACGGATCGCTGTTCTCGGGTACGGCACCGCTGATGCAGTCGATCGTTCCCCTGATCTTTTTCCTGTTCCTTCTGCCCGGAATCGTGTTCGGCATTCAGTCCGGGTCGGTCAAGAGCTCCAAGGACATGATCAACGGCATGTCGAAGGCGATGAACAGCATGGCGTACTACCTCGTCATCATGTTCTTCATCGCGCAGTTCATCTACGCCTTTGGACAGTCCAACCTCGGTGTGTTGCTGGCGCTCGAGGGCGCCGCGGTTCTCAAGGCGCTCGCATTGCCCGGCGCGATAACGATTACCGGCATCATATTGCTGACCGGCTTTATCAACCTGTTCGTGGGATCGGCCTCCGCGAAGTGGGCGCTGCTGGCGCCGATTTTTGTGCCGATGCTGATGCAGCTGGGAATCTCGCCGGACCTGGCGCAGGCCGCTTATCGCGTTGGTGACTCGAGCACCAACATCATCACACCATTGATGCCCTATTTCCCGCTGGTCGTCGTTTTCTGCCAGCGCTATGTGAAGAGCACGGGTATCGGCACCGTAACAGCAATGATGCTGCCCTATTCGGTCACCTTCCTGGTGTTGTGGACAGCATTCCTGCTCGTGTACTGGGCCATTGGCTTCCCGCTCGGCCTGCAGGCCAGCTACCTGTACACGCCCTAGCGAGATCAGCTTTGAACAGCCAGGGGGCCGTCAGGCCCCCTTTTTTTGCCAGCCCTGCTTCAGGACCCGCCGATTTCTTCGACGGCGCGCCACGCCTGCATGATCGCCGAATCCGTATAGGCGGCTGCAGCGGCGTCAGAATTGGCGATCTTGATTCGTCCGAAGGGTTGCCTGCCGATCACCCAGGGTTTGTCGGTCTCGGCAGGCCAGTCCGGCTCCCACAGCAGATGCGGCTCATAGGCATAGCCGTGCGGCCAGCGGTTCACGGTAATGCCATGAATATCGCGGTCGGCATCAAATCCGGCTCCCGCCAGCGCCTGGTCCAGCTGGTCACGAACGTGTGACTCGAAAGACGCAAACGGCATGTCCAGCATGATTTCCCTCGCGGCTCTCCATTGTTCCGCGCCTTGAATGTCGGGCAGAAACGGCACATAACACATGTGCAGAATCATCGGATCGTCAGGCGTCAGGGCAGCCCGGTGCCCGCCGATCGATATGGGAAAGTCGAGCTCGACCTGCTTGTAAAAATCGTTGGTGTAATACACGAAATCGAGACCGAGTTCGGCGAAAGGCCGCCAGTTTGGCACCAGCACCTTCACGTAAGTCAGTGGCACCTTGGTCCCGTAGCGAAGACCTTGTATTTGCGCCGGCGGCAGCTCGGGACAGAGGAACGGAATCGCAGCGTTGTAACAGGCCATGATGCAATCACGGGCTCGCACCGTATGCGCTTCGCCTCGATGCACGAAGACAATGTCGACGTTGCGCTGGTCTGCCGTGTGGGTCGCTCGAACCACCGTGCTGTTCAGGCGAATTCGCACCTGTTGTCCCGGCTGGTCGAGTTTTTCGTAGTTGAGCCTAGCGCTGACCGAATCTTCCTGGGTGATGCCGGGCAAGGCATCCGGCACCAGGGCTCGAACCAGCAGGCGGGCAATCGTCGCGTTGCCGTCGGGAAAGTGAAAAATATACGGATCGTCGCCGCGATGTCCTTCCCGGGGTAGCGTATGATCCAGGCCCGGCATGCCGTCATAGGACTGCACGCTGGAGGCCGGAATTTCATCGATACCAACACACCAGAAGCTCATGCCCCAGCGCCGGTAGATTTCGATGACTTGCGGATCGACCCTGGCGATGTCCCGCAGAAAAGTCTCATAACTGATTTTGTGCAGCAGCTCGCTTTTCTGCTCTCGGGTGAGGTCTGGCAGGTAGTCACGCTCGCTGCTCTGCAAGCGAATGAAATCCTCCCTGGCTGCATCGCTCAGCGGAGCCTCCGCCGCAAATTCTTCCCAGGGCCGCGACCCGTAGCCAACGACAAGGCGTCGCTCCCCGAACGTCGCCCTGTCGAAAAGAATGCCTTTTGCCAGACCGAGCTTTCGGTAGAGGCTGTCATCGTAAGCCTCGTAAAAGGCATCGAGTCGCACACCCAGGCCCTGTAGCAAGGTTTTCGCCGGTTGCGCGTAGGCAGATGGCGTATCGATCGCTTCGGTACCCCCGTAACCAATGTGCACCTTGCCGCCGAGCGAGAATTCGTTGCGCTTCGCATGCCCGCCAAAATCGTCATGATTATCCAGGACCAGGATGCGCGCCTGCGGTTTTCGCTGCAGGTAGAAATACGCCGCGGAAAGACCGCTGATGCCGCCACCAACCACCACCAGGTCAAACTCTTCCGCCGGCTTCGCCGCCGCCCAGCGCTTGCCGCTGACGACTTGATGCATCGTTTCCCACGAACCGTCATGACTGCCCCTCAGACCGGTCCTGGCGGGCGGGTAGTAGCCGGCTGGCAATGCGAAATCCGGCGCGGGCGTGCCAAATGCTTCGGTCCAGGGGGACAGAAGGGACGCACCGATGGCAACCTGCGTACCGTTGAGAAAATCGCGTCTCGTTATCTTCCTCACAACATCCGTCCGCCTGCTCGTCCAGAACCAGGCGACATTACCTCATTCGGTCGACGGCGGGTCAACCGCAACGCACGTCGCAACGTAAACTCGCGACTCGCAGAAAAACGTTCCGATTTTTCTGTTCGTATTATAATGGGCCGCCATTTCGGCAAGACGTTCGAGTATGCACCGGTGGAATGAAAATGGACCCTAACCAAACTCAGGCATTCGTCAGCAAGACCTGGGATGAGTCAATCATCCCGCAGCTTTGCGAATACATAAAAATTCCCAACAAGTCTCCGCACTTTGACCCGGACTGGGAAAAGCACGGGCACATGGACGCTGCCGTCGAGCTGCTCGCCAAATGGGCCCGCAAGCAACCGATCAAGGACATGACTGTCGAAGTGCTGCGTATCAAGGGGCGCACGCCATTGTTGTACATCGACGTGCCCGGTGCATCCGACGACGTCGTGCTCCTGTACGGTCACTACGACAAGCAACCCGAGTTCAGCGGCTGGGCTGACGGGCTGGAACCCTGGAAACCGGAAATCAGAGACGGCAAGCTGTATGGCCGCGGTGGCGCTGACGATGGTTATGCCGTATTTGGCTCGTTGACCGCGATTCGCGCCCTGCAGGAGCAATCCATCGACCACGCCCGCTGCGTCATCCTGATCGAGGGCTGTGAAGAGAGCGGCAGTTTTGATCTGCCTTATTACATTGACAAGCTGGCGAACCGAATTGGCTCGCCTGACCTCGTCGTCTGCCTCGATGCCGAGTGTGGTAATTACGACCAGTTCTGGTGCACGACATCGCTGCGCGGCAACCTGACGGGCAGCCTCAGGGTTGACGTGCTCACCGAGGGTGTGCACTCCGGCAGCGCCGGCGGCGTTGTGCCCTCCAGCTTTCGCATTCTCAATCAACTTCTAAGCCGTATCGAAGATGAGAATACCGGCAAGATCATCGTCGAAGATTTGCACGTGGAAATACCGGGGCAGCGGTTGAAGCAGGCGCAGCTGGCCGCGGAAGTGCTTGGCGACAGCGTCTACCGGAAGTTTCCGTGGGCGGTAAGCCAGCCGCACCCCAGCGAGACGCCGCAGGAGCTGTTGCTCAACAATACCTGGCGGCCGGCGCTCAGCGTAACCGGCGCGGAAGGTCTGCCGACGCTGGTCAATGCAGGCAACGTCCAACTGCCCTACGCAACCTTGAAACTGTCTTTCCGTCTGCCGCCGACCTGCGACGGAGACAAAGCCGCCGATGCGATTAAGAAAGTCCTCGAGGAAAACCCGCCGCCGCTGGTCAAGGTCAGGTTCGAGGTTGAATCCAGCATGGCGGGCTGGAATGCCCCGCCGGTCTCAAAGTGGCTCGAAAAGTCCATGCATAACGCGTCAGAGCAGTTTTTCGGCCAACCCTCGGTGTACATGGGTACCGGTGGCACGATTCCGTTCATGGGAATGCTGGGGAAAAAATTTCCGACGGCGCAGTTTCTGATAACGGGACTCCTCGGGCCGAAATCGAATGCTCATGGCCCGAATGAGTTTTTGCACATCGAAACGGGCAAACGCGTAACCAGTTGCGTAGCGGCTGTTCTCGAGGATCACTTTCTGCAGGGCAGCTAGCTGGTCGAGATCCAGGCCAGTAATTCGGCAACTGCAGCACGGGAGCGACATGTCATGGATTCTGACTTCACGCCTGGCGATGGGGTTTTAGCGCAAATACTCGCAGAGACACGCACCATCGCGATGATCGGGGCCAGTGACGACCCGGAAAGACCCAGTTTTCGCGTGATGCGTTACCTGCAGTCCGTCGGATACCGCGTAATTCCGGTCAACCCGGCCATCAAGGCGGACGAACTCAACGGGGAGCGCGTGTACGCCTCCCTCGCGGATATCGACATGCCGTATGAGCTGGTTGACGTGTTTCGGCGAACCGAGGCCATTCCCGGCGTAATGGAAGAAATCCTCGCGGCAGCCAAAACGCATGGAACTCGATTCGTCTGGCTGCAACTCGGCATTCGCGACGATGTGTCGGCCGGCAAGGCCCGCGATGCCGGCCTTGTCGTTGTCATGGACCGCTGCCTGAAAATCGAGCACGAGAGACTGCTCGCAAAATAAGCACGGCCGCCCTCAGGCGGCCGTTTTGCCCCCGTAAAGACAAGCCTTCTAGCCCAGCTTCTGCAGGGCCGCAATGCGCTCCTCGATCGGCGGATGGCTCATGAACAGGCGGCGCAGCCCCATGGGAGAGCGGCGGCCGGAGATGCCAAAAGCCTCCATGCTGTCGGGCAACGGTGTTGCAGAACCGTGCTGCAGCCGTCGCAATGCATTAATCATCGACGACTTGCCGTTCAGCGCTGCCGAGCCGGCGTCGGCGCGGAATTCACGATGCCGCGATACGCGCATCACGATGATGCTGGCGAGCAGCCCGAAAACGATTTCTGCGGCAATGACCGTGACGAAATAACCAATGCCCCTGCCGCGTTCATTTTTCAGTATGGCCTGGTCAACGATACTGCCGACGATTCGGGAAAAGAAAATCACAAAGGTATTGAGAACGCCCTGCACCAGCGCCAGCGTCACCATATCGCCGTTGGCAATATGCGAGACCTCGTGTGCCAGCACGGCCTCGACTTCATCCTGGCGCATGCCCTGCAGCAAGCCTGTGCTGACTGCGACCAGCGAGGCATCGCGCTTGGCTCCCGTTGCAAATGCGTTCATGTCGGAAGATGGGTAAATGGCCACCTCCGGAGTACGAATGCCGGCCCGTCGGGACAGTTCGTCGACCTTGGCCAGCAGCCAGGCTTCGGTATTATTGCGCGGAGTCTCGATGACCTGCGCACCGGTAGCGCGTTTCGCCATCCACTTCGACATTGCCAGCGATATGAAGGAACCGGCGAAACCAAACAGGAGCGAAAAAATCAGCAAGGATTCATAGTTCAGCCCCGCGCCTGACTCCTGCAGGTAATGGTCGATACCCAGCAGGTTCATGACGGCACCGAGCACGACGATGACGGCAAGGTTAGTCGCCAGGAACAGAAACACACGCTTCAACATTGCAACTCCTCAATACGACAATTACGCGCAAGAAGACTTGGGGATAGGCGATACGGATTCAAGAGGCTCTCGCTGGAATTTTTGCCGCGTGATATCGGCAAGCCGGGCTAAGAGCGAGGGCCTAGCGACGGACCAGGAAATACACGGGCAGGTAAGCCAGGAAGATCGCCGCAACCAGGTAAGGGAATGACTCGGCACCCAGCCAGTCCATACCGGCCCCTACCAGGGCCGGACCGATCATGGTGCCCGCACCCCACATGCCGGTAAACAGCACGCTGGCGGAAGCAAGTTCCACTCCCCGAAAACGCATGCCCAGCAGGACGACGCCCATGCTGTAGATCATTCCCTCGATGCCGCCCAGCACGAACACGAATGCCGAGCTGAACAGTGGCGACGCAACCACATGCGGCAGAATGACAAAACCGAGCGCCGACAACAGCAGGAAAACCAGCAACAGGCGCTCGCGGTTGACGATGTCGGCCAACCAGCCCAGGGGAACGTGCCAGACGACACCGCCAATACCCAGCATGGTCAGCAGCACCAGGCTGCGCGCTTCGCCAATGCCGACATGAATGCCATAGAGTGGCAAGAAAGCCAGCACCGATTCAACGGCTGCCGCATACACCAGGTTGAGGATCATGATGTGCGGCACCAGCCGAAAAATGCTCAGCAAGCGCGGGTGTTCCCCGGCATCGCCATCGCGGCCGTCGCGCCGAATCCACAACAGGGGCAGACCTGCAGCAAGAATGAAGGCCGTGGTCGTAATGAACGGCAACAAGCCTTCTGACCCGGTGATCACGAGCAGCAATGGTCCAACGGCAAAACCCGCGGCGCCGGCGGCGCCGTACACGCCGATGATGCGACCGCGCCATTGCTCTGCGGCCAGCTCGTTGATCAGCGTCTCGCTGGCCGACCACAGCATCGCCGCGGAGGCGCCAAGCAGAAACCGCAAGGGGAACCACAGGACGATATTGGGAAACAGGCCAAGCGCCATCAGGGTAATCGCCGCCAGCACGGTCGCCACTTGCATGACGCGACCCGCGCCATACCGGGCAATAAACCCGGGAACGACAGGTGCAATAACCAGTCCGGCACAGGCCTGGGCCATGATATTCACGCCGATGATGGTCTTGCTGATCCCTTGTGAGTCGAGAACCAGCGATAGAAGCGGCAGGGTCAATCCATAGACCAGGTTGACGATTACCATCGATGCAATAACAGCGATCAGGCTCTTTTTGCGATCGGAAAGGAGGGAGCTGCTACTCGTCATTCGCCCTGTTTGCAATCGTACCTGCCCCGTTCCGGGCGTCGGGGGCATTCTCGCACCTGCAGGCAGCAATACGAAACACTACCCCATAACATGGTATGGGGTAGCCAATGGTGAAGCCTCGCTGCTAACGGGGAAAATGCATGAGCAGGTTTTCCACCGCTGCGTCAATGCTGGGCCCCGGATCCCTGCGATCGTCCGATGTTACTGTCTTTTCTGCCCAGCCATGCCAAACGGGTCGTCTTGACCTGGCATCGAAAATATCCACGGCCAACGTTCCCTTGACATACTCATGGCGATGCACCTCATGCGGGTAATAGAGGCTGCCGTACACATGCCAACCCCAGGGACCGCGGTATATCACCGGGTAGGCGTCTATGGTGAGTTCGCGTCGCGTACCGACCGTGTAGGCGATGACAAAATCAGCTCTCGTCCGGTCCGCGACAAACACGTAACCCATCGTCTCGAGCTGACGACGAATGGCGCGTTCGATCTTCGCCTGCGTCAGTGGGCTGACGGTAACGGCATCCCGGCTCGGTGCCTGGATGAAGGGGCTGTCATCAATCCAGGAAAACGAGCGATAAAGCCCGAAATTGTTGGTTTCATCATAATGGGAGCCAACTTG
>DATCZF010000014.1:0-13778 GCA_036526055.1 Woeseiaceae bacterium | reverse complement strand
TGCGCCAAGATGACTGGATGGACATCGCCGGCAGGCTGACGGCCGCAGGCAAGCAGGTGTATCTGTCGACGATGACCCTGATTGAGGCAGCCTCCGAACTCGGTGCGCTGCGCCGCCTCTGCCGCAACGGCGAGTTTCCGGTGGAGGCCAATGATATTGCGGCCGTTTATCAACTGCATCGGCTCGGCCTGCCATTTGTCTCCGGACCGGCGATCAATGTTTACAACTCGCGCACTCTGCGCAAACTGCACGCGCTCGGCCTGCGCCGCTGGGTGCTGCCTTTGGAGCTTGGTTTTGACGCCCTGACCGACCTGCGCAAGGCGCTGCCGACTGTGGAGTGCGAGTTGTTCGCCTGGGGTCGAATGCCATTGGCATGGTCCGCCCGCTGCTACACCGCACGATCCGCCGGCCTCGCCAAGGACGACTGCGGCATGCTGTGTGCCGAAGATCCCGACGGTCGCCTCATTCACACGCGTGAAGACAAACCCTTCCTGACCCTGAACGGCATACAGACCCAGTCCGCACTGACCCAGAACCTGGCGCCACATATGCCGGCGATTCGGGATCTCGGAATCGACGTATTGCGGCTCAGCCCGCAAGCTCACAGTATGGGCCTGGTGGTCCGGCGGTTCGATGAACTGAGGCGGGCAGACAGTGTCTCGACAGACGCGCTGCACAGCCTCGACGAACTGGCGCCCGTCGCAACCTGCGACGGCTATTGGCGCGGGACCGCCGGTTTTGATCGACCACTGGGAATGGATCAACGCATATGAGCATCGATTTACCGCGGCTGGGCGAAGGGCCGATTTCCGAATGGCTGAACAGGAACAGTCGCCCGCGTTATACGGACTTGCGCGGATTTCTGCAGTTTCTGGAGAACCGCGGTGATTTGCTGCGGATCCAGGCGCCAATCGATCGCAAACTCGAAATCACGGAATTCTGTCGGCGCAGCCTGGTACAGAAGGGCCCCAGCTTTCTGTTTGAAAACGTCATCGACAGTGATATGCCAGTGCTCGGCAATCTCTTTACGCGGCCTGACAGGGTGGCCGAGGCGCTCGGCATGGAAACGCTCGACGACTTGCGGGACGCCGGCGAACTGTTGCGCTTTTTCAAAACCCCCAGCATGCCGGCCAACCTCGGCGAAGGTCTTCGCTCATTACCGCAATTCGCGCGTCTCGGGCACCTGCGATCGCGTTACCTCGACCGGCCGCCGTGCCAGCAAATCGTGTTACGGGGCGATGACGTCGACCTGGCGCGCCTGCCCATTGCCACCTGCTGGCCGGAGGATGCGGGCCCCCTGCTCACTTTCGGCCTCGTAATCACCCAGGGACCGCGCAAGCCGCGCATCAATGCCGCAATTTACCGCCAGCAACTGCTTGGCAAAAACAAGCTGATCATGCGCTGGCTGCCGCATCGAGGCGGAGCGATCGATTACCAGGAATGGCGCATCAGGCATTCAGGCAAGCCCTTCCCTGTTGCCGTCGTCATCGGGCCCGACCCGGCCACCCTGGTCGCTGCGGTTGCGCCGATTCCGGACACGCTGTCGGAATATCAATTCGCCGGGCTGCTGCGCGGCTCTCCCACCGAGCTGGCGCACTGCGTGAGCAACTCGCTGTCCGTGCCGGCAACGGCCGAAATTGTTCTTGAAGGTCATATACAGCCGGGCGAGGAAGCCACCGAGGGACCCTTCTGTGACCATACCGGTTATTACAATGCCGTGGACAAATTCCCGGTGTTCACTGTCGATGCAATGACGCTGCGCGACGGCGCCATCTACCACAACACCTACATGGGCAAGCCGCCACAGGATGAGCCGTCAATGCTGTCCGCCGCGCTCAATGAGTTGTATATCCCGCTGTTGCAGGACCAGTTTCCCGAAATCGCCGACTTCTATCTGCCGCCGGCCGCCTGTTCATACCGTATCGCTGTGGTCAGCATTCGCAAACAGTACGCCGGCCACGCGCGCCGCATCATGTTTGGCGTCTGGTCCTACCTGCGACAGTTCACCTACACGAAGTTTGTCATTGTTACCGATGATGACATCGACATCAGGAACATGGACGAGGTCATGTGGGCAATATCAACCCGCGCCGACCCCGGGCGCGATACCACGATCATCGAAAACACGCCGATCGACTATCTCGACTTCGCCAGTCCGCAAAGCGGCCTCGGCGGCAAGCTCGGCATCGATGCCACCAGCAAACTGCCGGCGGAAACCCGCCGGGACTGGGGACGCGTTGCGGTCATGTCAGCGAATGTAGAGGCGCGTGTCGACCAGCTATGGAAAGATCTCGGCCTGGCGGACAAATTTCCCGCTAACTGATCCAGATCACCGCGAATCATGCGAAATGCGCTAAAATTGCGCTATCGCAAATTATTCCCTGGCGAGATTCGAACAGGTGATTCGTTATGATCGCGGCACGCAATAACCTCAGAACATTGGCCGAATACCAGCATCGAAAAGAAGCCTGCAGCAATTGCGCGCTGTTTTGCATGTGCTTTCCGGACCCGGCTGACAGCGCTTCCCGAATTGACGAACTCAAGCTGCGCCACAAGCTGGTTTCGCGCGGCGAACACCTCGTGCTCGATGGCGAGAAAATGCGCAACATTTATGTCGTGCGGCGCGGAGCCTTGAAAGCCTATGAACTCACAAGCGACGGCGACACGATGGTCACGGGTTTCTATTTTCCCGGCGAAGTCGTCGGCCTCGAATCGCTGTTCAGCGAAACTCACAAAGGACATGTCGTCGCACTGCAAGACACCTGTTACTGCGAAATACCGCTGAAGACCTTCAAGCGCCTGCAAAAAAAGAACGGCGAATTGCAGTCCCTGACGCAGCAACTTCTGTGTCAGTCCGTCTACGATACGCGGCGCCTGCTGCTGACGACCCGGCATCTCAATGCACAGGCCAGGCTGGCGACCTTCCTGGTTGATGTTGTCGATCGACTTGTCGAGCCTGACGACCCGGCAGAATTCCACCTGAGAATTGATCGCCAGGACATCGCCAACTACCTGGGTCTGACGATTGGCACGGTTTCACGGACACTCAGCGACTTTCGGCAGCACGGTTTTCTGACCGCCAGCGGCAAGCGCTTCCGTATCGATGACTTGCAGGAGTTACGGGCGATCGCCACTCGCTTCGCAAATCACTAGGCCCGAACCGGACAGCTCATCATCCGATCCGGGCCTTGTGCGCACGGAGAAAATCAGTCTGTGCGTTCTGCGACAACGCGTTGGAACAGGCCACCGAAAAACGTGTCCTTGCGCCATGTATACCTGGCGGATTCGCTGGCGAACTCCGATATTTCATTGTGCCAGAGGCTCTTCGCGAAGGGCTCCAGCGTGTCGAACACGATACTGGTGATCAACTTGAGCGGATGCGCCCAGTGCGGTTTGTGATAGTCGACATAAACCAGCTTGCCACCGGGTTTAAGGCTATTCAGCATGACGTCCGTAACGCCACGCTTGTAGTCATCCGGCATCTCGTGCATCAGGAAGTAGCAGATAACGGTGTCGTACTTGTTGCCGGTGTGATGCAGGGCATTGGCGTGCCGCACTTCCGCCCACGGCATGTCCTTGAGTTTTTCCCGTGACCGCTCAACCTGGATTCTCGCAACGTCGGTAATCAGGACCTTGCCGTTCGGTCCCACCTGGCGGGCGAGGTTCGGGCCGAAGTCGCCGTACACAGAGGCGGGCTGCCAGACGCTTTTGCCCTCTTCGATTTCGGCGAACGCAAAACGCTGCAACTTCTTGTGCTGCTGCCACAGGATTGTCCTGACGACAATATCGCGATCGAGCAGGGGAACGTTTTTTGGGCTGATATAGGCCCAGTAATAAGTGTCCTGAAGGTAGTCCGGTATCTCCGGTTCCGCCAACGGTACAACCTGCGGCTTTTTACCTTGCGTTATTTTCGGTGCTGCCAGATCCTCGACCTCGAGCGGCTCCTTCCTTGTAGCAACAAGATTCACGTTTTGCCCCCTTTATGAGCTGAAAAATGACTGGCGACCAAAAAACACAAGCTATTGATTAATAAATTATTTCCTCTGCTCCGAAGCGCAGGAATAACCTTTGCAATCATTGAACTGGCGAGTCACCGTGGTCAACTATACGCAGGCTCGCGCGACTGTGAACCCGTGACGTAGCGCAGCAGCATTGCGGAACATGCTTACTGCGCCCGGCGACATTTGTCCGTATAGTCCGTTGTCGGTTCTATGTCCGGCGCTCTCGTCCGTTCGAAGCCGGGGCTCTGCCCAGGGCAACTTTTCCGTTGCAAGCAAGGCTCGTTCGAGCGCAATATTGGCGCCTTTCGCGCAACCTCCCGGGATAATGCAGATGGAAAAACAAACCAAAAAGTGGCTGACGCCTGCGCTGCTGGTCAGCTTCATTGCCGGCGTCTTTTTGTTCTTCTGGGTGCAGCTGAACAAACCCGTGCCGGTCAAAGAGATTGCACCGGCACCCGAGATCGTTTTGCCCGAGCCGGTTACCGTCACGCAGGAGCCGGCCTACCCGGTACCGGAGACGGTGGCTGAAGAACCGGAGGAAGAGCCATTGCCGACGCTGGAAGACAGCGATCCGGCCATTAGCGCCGCGATCATAAGCCTCCTCGGCAACACCGACCTGAGCAAGCACCTGGCGACCGACAGTTTGATCCCGCGCATCGTCGCGACCGTAGACAACCTGGTACGGCCGCGTGCCGCGGAGCGTCTGCGACCCATCAGCGGCTTGCCCGGGCAGTTCGTCGTCACGGTTGCGGGCGAAACCACCGATGGCGTCACCGAGTACCTGCTGGACCCGTCGAACTACCAGCGTTACGACTGGCTGATCGCCCGTGTCGCGCAAGTGAAGATTCCCGCAGTGACGGCGACGTATCAGCGTTATTACCCGCTGTTCCAGCAGGCCTACAGCGATCTCGGCTACCCGGATGGCTATTTCAACGATCGACTGATAGTCGTGATCGACGATCTCCTGGCCACACCGAATATCGACGGACCGCTGCGACTGGTGCGCCCGCACGTGCTGTATCAGTTTGCAGACCCTGCGCTGGAGTCTTTATCCGCAGGTCAGAAAGCCCTGTTACGAATGGGCCGGGAAAACGCGGCTGTCGTCAAGGGCAAGCTGCGGGAGCTGCGGGAGCAGCTTGCCGCGATGGCGCAATAGACAATAACGGGCGCGGCCCGCAAGGGGCCGCCCCTGTTTCGCTTTACTAGCGCTTCATCGCCTCGAAGAACTGGACGTTCGTCTTCGTGTCCTGCAGCTTGGAAAGCAGGAACTCGATAGCGGCAAGCTCGTCCATCGGGTGCAGAACCTTGCGCAGTACCCACATCTTCTGCAATTCATCCGGCTCCGTCAGCAACTCTTCCTTGCGCGTTCCGGATCGATTGATGTTGATTGCGGGGAACACGCGCTTCTCGGCAATGCGGCGATCCAGGTGGATTTCCATGTTGCCGGTGCCCTTGAATTCCTCGTAGATAACCTCGTCCATCTTCGAACCGGTATCGATCAGCGCCGTTGCGAGAATCGTCAGGCTGCCGCCTTCTTCAATATTGCGCGCGGCGCCAAAAAACCGCTTCGGACGGTGCAGTGCGTTCGCATCGACACCACCGGTCAGGACCTTGCCTGACGACGGCACGACGGTGTTGTACGCACGCGCCAGTCGCGTAATCGAATCGAGCAGAATGACCACGTCGCGCTTGTGCTCGGTGAGTCGCTTGGCTTTCTCGATGACCATCTCGGCGACCTGGACATGGCGGCTGGCGGGCTCGTCAAAAGTCGATGAAACGACTTCGCCGCGCACCGTGCGCTGCATTTCCGTAACTTCTTCCGGGCGCTCGTCGATCAGCAGTACGATCAGCTCGCACTCGGGATGATTCGCCGAGATAGAGGATGCAATGTTTTGCAGCAACATTGTTTTACCGGCTTTCGGCGGCGATACGATCAATCCTCGCTGCCCTTTGCCGATCGGCGCAACCATGTCAATGATGCGCGCCGTGAGGTCCTCGGTACTGCCGTTACCCTGTTCCAGCTTCAGCCGCTCGCGCGGAAACAGCGGGGTCAGGTTCTCAAACAGTACCTTGCTCTTGGCATTTTCCGGCGCATCGTGGTTGATCTGCCCTACCTTCAGCAGCGCAAAGTAACGCTCGCCATCCTTGGGCGGCCGAATAAGGCCCGACACGGTATCGCCGGTGCGCAGGTTGAAGCGCCGTATCTGGCTCGGCGAGACGTAGATATCGTCCGGACCTGCGAGATAGGAGCTGTCCGAGGAACGCAGAAAGCCGAAGCCATCCTGAAGGATTTCGAGAACGCCATCGCCATAGATGTCCTCGCCCTTGCTTGCATGCGCTTTCAGGATCGAAAAAATGATGTCCTGCTTGCGCGAACGCGCGAGGCTATCCAGACCCAGCGACTCACCCAGCTCGACGAGTTCCGACGCCGGACGGGTTTTCAGTTCCGTCAGGTTCATCACGTTCTTGCTGAGCTCCAGCTGATCCGGAGAGATGACTTCCAGGCTCCCCTCGTCATCCGGATATTCGCCGCTGCCTATGACGGGCTTGCGCCGCCGGGGCCTCCGTCCGGGCTGGCCGTTGGAGTTCTTTGTCTTTACCGACTGCTTTGGCCGGCTTCTAGTTGAGTTTCCCAAGTATCCTCTCACAGATTAGATTCCAGAAAATTGGTCAGGTCCGACTTTGACATGGCGCCGAGTTTTTGCGCCTGGACAGTACCATCCTTGAAAATCATCAAGGTTGGAATACTGCGAATGCCAAAGGTACGGGGTGTATTTGGATTTTTATCAATATCGATCTTTGCCACGGTCAGACGATCAGAAAAACTTTCCGCCACTTCGTCCAGAAGGGGCGCAATCATCTTGCATGGACCACACCAGTCTGCCCAGAAATCCAGCAGTACCGGCTTGTCTGACTGCAGAACGTCGGCTGCAAAGTCCGCATCATTCGTGTGAACAATTCTTTCGCTCACAGGTCTTCCTCCACGATTATTTTTGAGACTCTTGGTTGGCTTATCACTGTTCGATACGACCTCATGACCGAGCGAACATGGCAAAATGGGTGACGCTGCCGTAGCAATCAGGCAATATGTCGCAGCTCTATCACGGCTTCTTATGATTTGCGCTGGTAGCGTAAACTGGCAGGTGCGACGATTTGTCGCTTCGAATTAAGCTAATTTGAACCCTTCGTGACCAAATTTGCAAGCCCCTAATGGACTTTTTCTGGCTAAAAATCGATGATCCCCGACCATTTAAGTGAATTGTCTTTCGACCAACTCGATCTGCACGAATCGATTCGTCTTGGCGTCAAGGACTCGGGTTTCGAGTTTTGTACGCCGATCCAGGCGACGACGCTGCCGATTACCTTGAAACAACAGGACATTGCCGGGCAGGCGCAAACCGGCACTGGCAAGACAGCCGCATTCCTGATCGCGATGTATCAAAAACTGCTCAGCCACCCTGCGGAGCAGAAGGGGGCTCGCCAGCCGCGGGCATTTATTCTTGCCCCAACGCGTGAACTCGCGGTACAGATTGCCAACGACGCCGAATTACTGGGAAGCCATACCGGTTTTCGTATTGGCCTCGCATACGGCGGCACCGATTACGAAAAGCAGCGCAATATCATTACCGAAGGCATCGACGTCCTGATCGGCACGCCCGGCCGCATTATCGATTATTTCAAGCAGGGCGTCTTCAAGCTGGACCAGGTCGAAGTTGCCATTCTGGATGAAGCAGACCGCATGTTCGACCTGGGCTTCATCAAGGACATTCGTTATCTGCTGCGCCGCCTGCCGCCGCCGGAAAAAAGACTGAACATGTTATTTTCGGCCACCCTCTCGCAGCGCGTGATGGAACTCGCTTACGAGCACCTGAACGAGCCGGAACTGGTGCGCATCGAGCCCGACAAGGTAACCGTAGATCGCGTTCGCCAGGCAATCTTTTTCCCTTCAAACGCAGAAAAGGTTCCGTTACTGGTCGGCCTGATTCGTGAAATGGGCGCCGCGCGTATCATGGTGTTCGTCAACATGAAGCGCGAAGCGGAACGCCTGCAGGCCTACCTGGAGGCGAATGGCATAGAGGCTGCGGCCATCTCCGGCGACGTGCCGCAACGCAAACGGCTGAAAATGCTGATGCGTTTTCAGAGTGGCGACCTGCCGGTCCTGATCGGCACCGACGTCGCCTCGCGCGGTCTGCATATACCGGACGTAAATTACGTCATTAATTACGATCTGCCGCAGGATTCGGAAGACTATGTGCATCGCATCGGCAGAACGGCGCGCGCCGGGGCCTGGGGCGACGCCATCAGCTTTGGTTGTGAATCCTATGCAATGTCGTTGCCGGACATCGAGGAATATATCGGCCACAAGATTCCGGTCGCCCAGTACACACCGGACCAGCTGCCCGAAATCATCAGACCCAAAGCACGCCCGCGCAGCAGCGGATCCTCACGTCGTCCGGGCGGAGATCGCAAAAGACCGTCCGGCCAGCGCCGACGGAGCGCGCCGGCCCGATCACCCAAGTAACTCGAGCACAGAATCTACGCCGGTAAATTCCACGGGCTCCCGCTGCGGCTGGCTCGTATCCGGCCGTGTCACGACGCGAATGTTCTGCAAGCCATAAAGCTGCGCGCTGCGCAGCACGGCGAGGCTGTCGTCTACGAACAATGACTGTGCAGGATCGAACTGCTCGCGCTCCCTGAGCGCATGCCAGAATGCCTGCTCTTCCTTCGGATACCCCAATTCATGCGACGAACACACGTGATCAAAATACTTGTCGATGCCGGTGACCCCGGCCTTGATCGCGAGCGTATCGGGATGCGAGTTGGTGACCAGCAGCAACCTCAGCCGACGCTGCTGGCAGCTTTCCAGAAAGCGCTTTGCGCCCGGCAACCAGGCGATGCGCGCATGCAGCTGCCGATGCAGCTCCAGGAGGTCGAGACCCAGGCGTTCGGTCCAGTGATCGAGGCAATACCACTCCAGTTTGCCGCTGAAACTGGCGTATAGCGTATACAGCTGGTCGCGCGCCTGCTGCTCGCTGATGCCTTGCAGGGCGGCGTATTCCTGCGGCACTCTTTGCAACCAGATGTAGTTGTCAAAAGCCAGGTCCAGCAAGGTGCCGTCCATATCGAGAAGGACGGTATCGCAATGATCGAGAACATTGTGCGAATGGCTCATGGACGTCGCTTTGCGGGAAACCATCTATGCGCATGCGACTGCCGGCCATCGACCGCCATCGCGCGTAATGCTCTATACTTGCCTGCCCCGGCGAACTCGGAAACTGAAAAATGATGTTGCATGAACTGGTGAACCCCGTGGTTACGATTGCGCAGGATGCCGGCGCAGCAATTCTCAAGGTTTACGATACCGACTTCAAGGTACAGGAAAAACAGGACGAATCGCCGCTGACGCAGGCCGACCTGGCCGCCCATCGCTGTATCGTCGCTGGCCTGTCCGCGCTGACGCCCGACATTCCCCTCCTCTCCGAGGAAGGCGGCATGCCGGAATTTGCGGTCCGCAGCCGCTGGAACCGCTACTGGCTGGTGGACCCGCTCGATGGTACCCGGGAGTTCGTCAACCGCAATGGCGAGTTCACCGTCAACATCGCCCTGATCGAGGAAGGTAAACCGGTGCTTGGCGTTGTCTTTGTGCCGGTCACGGGTATCACTTATATCGGCTGCGAGGGTATGGGTACGCGCCGCATGGATGCGGCTGGATGCATCGAGACCATTCGGGTAAGCGCCGTCAGCGCACGGCCGGTGCGTGTCGTAGGCAGCCGCTCACACCGCGGCAGCAGCCTCGACGGGTTTCTCGCCGCACTCGGTGAGTACGAGATGGTTCCCATGGGCAGTTCACTCAAATTTTGCGTCATTGCCGAGGGCGGGGCTGATGTCTATCCGCGACTGGGACCGACCTCGGAGTGGGACACGGCGGCGGCCCAGGCGGTTGTCGAGCAAGCGGGCGGGACGGTGGTCACGCTGGACGGGAAACCGATGTCATACAATGGGAAATCGGCTATATTGAATCCGCATTTCCTGGTCGCCGGACCAACCGATATCGACTGGCTGAGCCTGGTCGAGAACACGGACTGAGAGTGATTACATCGGGCAATCATGAACGACAAGGTCGATACAGAATCCTTCAAAGCACTCGAGCGGCTGCGTGAACTGCGCATCAGCCACAGGGACCTTGATTACCTGATAGACCGGCTGTCCGATGATCCGCTCGTCGACCAGCTGCGACTGCGTCGCCTGAAAAAGCGTCGCCTGATTCTCAAGGACATGATCGAGCAGCTCGAGAGCGAGCTCATTCCGGATCTCGACGCGTAAGCACTAACGCCTGACTTTTATTTCCGCTTTTCGGCCCCGGCCTGAACTGCGCCGATGTGCGTGGTTCCGCGCTGCCGTGCAAGCGCCACTTGCTTGCGCCGTTCTTCGAGGCGTTCGGCGCGCGCGGGATCCGTTTCATTGATGCAATGCGGACAGGAGACTCCCTCGCGATAATCGGCTGACGCCAGGTCCTCCCGGCTCAAGGGCCGGCGACAGGCATGACACTGCACATAGCCACCTTCCTCGAGGTCGCGATCCACGGCGACACGGCTGTCGAACACGAAACATTCGCCATGCCATTTGTTGGCCGCGTCGTCTACCTGGGACAGGTAGGAAAGGATGCCGCCGCGCAGCTGATACACCTCTTTGAATCCCAGTTCCATCATCAGGGCGGACGCTTTCTCGCAACGTATTCCGCCCGTACAGAACATTGCGAGGCGCTGGTTCGGGTTTTCCGCGGCGAGGCGCCTGGCGTAGTCGGGAAACTCGCGGAACGATCGCGTGCCCGGGTCAACGGCATTCTCGAATGTGCCGACCTCGTATTCATAGTGATTACGGGTATCGATGACCAGCACGTCAGGATCGGCAAGAAGGCTGTTCCACTCCGGGGGATCGACGTGACGCCCGGTCGTGCGCTGCGGCAGAATGTCCGGCCGGCCAAGCGACACGATTTCCTTTTTCACCGCGACCCGCATGCGCCGAAATGGCGCCGCCTCCGCCTCCGTCCAGCGCGCGTCGATCGGTGCTTCGATGCCAAGCTCCTTACTGATGAACTGGAACAGCGCCAGCACATCGTCGCGGGCGCCGGCTACCGTACCGTTGAACCCTTCGCCGGCGACGAGAATCGTACCGAGCATGCCACGCTTTTTGCAGAATTCGAGCAGTTTGCCGCGCAGCGCCTGGGGCTTCGCGATATCCAGAAACCGGTAAAACGAGACGACGCTAAGCCTGCTCGCCATTTTCTTTTTCCGCCACCGCCAACGACAGGATGCTGTGCACCAGTTCGTCCCCGAGCA
Source organism: Woeseiaceae bacterium (assembly GCA_036526055.1). Classification (GTDB taxonomy): domain Bacteria; phylum Pseudomonadota; class Gammaproteobacteria; order Steroidobacterales; family Woeseiaceae; genus JAHEFE01. The sequence goes on along the minus strand of DATCZF010000014.1, from coordinate 2,437 downwards.
CCAGCCGCGCATCTTCGCTGAAGCCCATCAGGTTGTTATCAAACTCCAGCAAGCCATCCTCGTTGCGTTTGAGGACGTCCTTCTCGCGCAGCTTGCGCGTGAATTTCTGAAACAGGACCTTGTCGAAAAAGTCCGGTGAATGCAGGCCGTACAACATCGACAGCCGCTCTGCGCTGGACTGGCAGAGGTTCTCGAGCCGCACCTGCGACAACATTCCGGAGCCCTGCAACGCGATAATGGAAGTCGTCAGGTAGAAGCGCTGTAACATCGGCACCATAGCCTGGCCCAGCAGGCGTAGCTGGAACGACCGGCCTGATCCGGCAACCGGCCGTACGTAGGTCTGGCCATCACTGGAACGACTTAATAATCCCTGGTCGAGCAGCGCCTCGATCGCCTCATCAATGACAGCCGGAATTTCCGCTTCAGGCCATTTCAGACAAAGTTCGCCCTGCATGTACGGGTAGATGAGTTGCACGAGTCTCTGCAGTTCGTTGTGCCGCATGCTTCTGCCGTTAATGAAACAGCAGGCGATCGAGGCCGGGATCGCGAACAGGTGCAGGACGTTGTTGCGGAAATAGGTCATGAGCACTGCGTCGTGCTCGGACATCTGAATGACGTCTCCCATTTTGTGGGAAACTCGCGTAATGACACCCAGCTTCTCGCCGTGCTCGATAATCTGCGACGGCGTCCCGTCCGGCAGGGTGACATCGTTCGAATAGCGCACCCTGGACAACAGGCCGACACTCAGGTCGAGCTGACGCTCCAGCTCCTTTTCTCCCATCCGCTGCTTGGGCGTCGACAGCAGGATAGCTGCCACAAGGCTGATCGGCGTGACCGCGGCGGCGGCATTGATATGCGACATGATGCTTCGGCCGAGGTCATCGACGACCTCGTTGACCCATTGCGGACGCTCTGCATCGTCAACGGGCTGTTCCCGCCAGTCGGGCTGTTTTGCATCGAACAGTGTCGGCAGACAAATCGGCTCGCCGATATTCACGTAGACCTTGCCGTAGTAACTGCGCAGCGCGCGCAGGGAGCGAAACACCCCGAGCAGGGTCTCTTTTTTCTTGGCCTCGCCCCCGAGTTCACTGATGAACGAGTCGCCCTCGATCAGTTTTTCGTAACCGAAATAAACCGGAATGAAGACGATCGGCCGCTTCGGATTTTGCAGGTAGGACTGCACGGTCATCGCCAGCATGCCTGCCTTTGGCTCCAGCAGGCGCCCGGTGCGGCTGCGGCCTCCCTCAATGAAATATTCGATCGAGTAGCCGCGTTGCAGCAACTGTTTCAGATAGGCGCTGAACACAGCGGCATACAGGCGGTTACCGCGGAAACTGCGGCGCAGAAAAAAAGCACCGCCGCGCTTCAGGATGGGGCCGATGAGCGGAATATTGAGGTTGATCCCGGCGGCCACGTAAGGCAGGCCGAGGCCTTGTATGTAAACGATGTAACTGAGCAACAGGTAATCGAAGTGACTGCGGTGACACGGCACGTAGACAACCTCGTTGGTCTTGGCAATGTCGTGCAAGCGGTGAATATGGTTCAGCTCGATACCATCGTAAAGGCGGGTCCACAGCCAGCCGAGCAACCTCGCAAGAATACGAATCGTGGGATAGGAAACGTGCGCGGCCACTTCGTTCGCATACTTGCGCGCCTTGTGCGTGGTCCTTTCGACCAGCGCCCTGTCGTCACCCGCCTCTGCGCTAATAGCCCTGCGAACGTTCGGGTCGAGGAGCACCTGCCGCACCAGCGACCGGTGCGTCGACAGGTCCGGGCCCACGGTAGCCACGCGACGCTGGCGAAAGTGCACGCGCAGCACCCGCGATACCTTGCGAAACGCCCTTGATTCATCGAGATCGCCGACCAGTTCGGCGTCCAGATACAGCGGGTCGCTGAACCGCAACAGGGTATTCCGGCCATGCACCAGCGTGGTGAACAGTTTCCTGGTTCTTCCGGCAACATCCCAGTTTTCCGAAAACAGCAGTTTCCAGATCGAGCGTTCCTTGTCGGGTGACCTGCCCCAGTAAATTGACACGGGAATGAGTAACAATTTCTTCCGTGGCCCTCGCTTGCTGGCGGCTACCAGCCGCTCGAGCCGACGCGAGGGACGAGTGCTCGGGTGGCGAAACAGCACGCCCTGCATTCGTCTGAGAATGATTATTCGACGCCGTTCACGAATGCCTGCAAAAAACATTGCGGATCCAGGCGATGGCAATGCGTGTTTGGCGCAGACGCCTTCCAGCGCCAGAAGGTCGCTCAGACCACCCGTTTCGAGCACGTAACAAATCTCTGCGTCGTCCACCTGGCGCAGGAACGACAGGTCTTCCGGCTGCACGTCCGGCCTTACCCAGGTTCCCATGAGCTTGCCGGTGAACCAGTAAAACGGACGAAATAAAAAACCTGACACGTTCATATCATTTGTTTTTCTTTCTTGAGG
>DATCZF010000013.1:0-2589 GCA_036526055.1 Woeseiaceae bacterium | reverse complement strand
AGGTTGTTGATCGACTCCGACTTTTGCAATTGGATGAACGCACTCTGCATCGCGGTATCGACACGGCCTTTCATCAGTTCGGGGTGGCCGAATGCCACCTGGATGATCGCGTCTTCGGTAACAATACCGACCAGCCTGCCGTCCTGCATCACCGGCAACTGCGAAAAGCCCGCATTGCGCAAACGATTGTGCGCCGTGATCAGGATATCGGTCGGGCCGACCGTTACCGTCGCCTTTTCGTCATGCAGACGCCCGATCAGGTCGCGCAGGTCGCCAAACTGCTTGCGCTGAATGAAGCCCTGGTCCTCCATCCAGAAATCATTGAACAGCTTGGACAGGTACTTGTTGCCCGTATCGCAGGCAAAGGTGACAACGCGTTTGGCCTCCGTCTGCTCCCGGCAATACTTTAGTGCGGCCGCCAGCAGCGTGCCGCTGGAAGAGCCAGCCAATATGCCTTCCTTGCGCAACAAATCGCGGGCCGCCTGGAACGACTCGGCATCGGAGATGCTGTAGGCCTTGTGCGTGCGCGAAAAATCGGCCACCGGCGGAATGAAGTCCTCGCCGATGCCCTCGACCAGCCACGAACCGGCCTCGCCAAATTCACCGGTATGGATGTAGTCGGCCAGCACCGAACCGACGGGATCCGCCAGCACCAGCTCGGTGTCGGGAGAGAGCCGGGCGAAACACTGCGATATTCCCGCCACGGTTCCGCAGGATCCGGCGCCCATGATGATGGCATCGAGTTTGCCACCCATCTGCTCGATGATTTCCGGCCCGGTCGTCTGTTCGTGAGCCAGGGCGTTATCGGGATTGGCGAACTGGTTGATGAAATAGGCGCCACGTTCCTCGGCAATCCTTTTTCCCAGGTCCTGGTAATACTCGGGGTGGCCCTTGCTGACGTCCGACCGCGTCAGGATGACCTCGGCGCCCATCGCGCGCAGGTTGAATATCTTCTCCTGGCTCATCTTGTCGGGCAGCACGATGATCAGCTCGTAGCCTTTTTGTGCCGCGACCAGCGCCAGGCCAAGACCGGTATTGCCCGCGGTTGCCTCGACCAGCGTGTCACCCGGTGCGATATCGCCGCGCTTCTCGGCCTCTTCAATCATCGAGATGCCGATGCGGTCCTTGACGGAACCGCCGGGATTCAGCAACTCCAGCTTCAGAAAGAGCTGACAGGGACCGGTGTCCAGATGTTTGACCTCGAGCATCGGAGTCCTGCCCACCATCTCGAGAACATTGCCGTAGATATTCATTGTTTTTCTCTGCAGGCTTTCATTGGGATGCCATATTACGCGATGCGCATCGGCCTAAGCTATCTGTATCATTACTAGTCCATGAATACACAGACACTCACACTGCAGGAAACGCTTTTGGCAGCCACGACACAACTTGGCGCCAGCAGCGACAGTGCGCGTCTCGATGCCGAGCTGCTGCTGTGCCATGTGCTGCAGAAACCACGCAGTTACCTGTTCGCGCACGCGAAGGATTTGCTCGATGCGGACACCGCCAGCGAATTCCGGCGATACCTGCTGCGCCGTATCAATGCCGAACCCGTCGCCTATATCACCGGACGCAAGGAGTTCTGGTCGCTGCAACTCGAGGTTACGCCCGCCACGCTGGTGCCGCGCCCGGAAACCGAATGCCTGGTGCAACTGGCCAGCGAGAAGCTTGCGGGCCTCGTCTCCCCCGTGGTTGCCGACCTTGGAACGGGCAGCGGCGCCATCGCACTTGCCCTCGCCAGCGAATTCCCCCGCGGCCGCTTCGTTGCCACCGATATCAGCGAAGAGGCGCTGGCCGTTGCACAGCGCAACGCCGCAAGGCTCGGCATCGACACCATCGAGTTTCGACAGGGTGACTGGACGACGCCGATCAGCGGACAAATGTTTGACATCATCGTCAGCAATCCGCCCTACGTCCGACAAGGCGACCCAGCCCTGCTGGCACTGCAGCACGAGCCCGTCAGCGCACTGAGCGCCGGTCCCGCCGGACTTGATGCGATAAGCCGGCTCGTCGTCGATTGCTTGCCATTGACCAGACCGGGCGGCTGGCTGTTGCTGGAACACGGCGCGGACCAGGCGCTGGAAGTCGCCGGGCTTTTCGCGCAGGCCGGCTGGCAAAGCATTGCCAACGTCAGCGATCTCGCGGGACGACTGCGCGTCACACTGGGCCGCAAGGCCACAGATACCTGATGCTGCAACCATATCTGCCCGCAAGACGCCTTCCCAGTTGCTACAATCCGCAATTGAATTTTTCTGTCGCGCAACCTGACCGCGAGTCAGCCAGAAAGGAACTCCCATGATCACTCTTGTCACGAACCACGGCGACATCGTCATCGAACTCTTTGAAGAAACAGCGCCAATCTCCAGCGAAAATTTTCGCCGCTATGCAGAAGACGGTTTTTACAATGGCACGGTCTTTCATCGCGTGATCCCGAATTTCATGATCCAGGGTGGTGGTCACCTCGCGGATATGTCGCGCAAGGAGACCCGCGGGCCCATAAAAAACGAGGCGGCCAACGGCGAAAAAAACCGGCGCGGCACGCTGGCGATGGCGCGCACCGGTGAAGTCGACAGCGCGACCTCGCAATTC
>DATCZF010000012.1:0-3894 GCA_036526055.1 Woeseiaceae bacterium | reverse complement strand
AAGAATGGTTCGCACGAGGCATTCAACCAGCTGCTATTGCTTTACCAGGATCGCCTGTACCGCTTCCTGCTGACGCGCTGCCGAATACGCAGCGATGCGGAAGATGCATTACAGGAAACCTTTGTCAGCGCTTACAAGTACCTGCACAGCTACGACGATCGCTGGCAGTTCAGTACCTGGTTGTATCGCATCGCTATTCGCAAGGCCGCTGCCTGTTACGGTACGACCGAAACGCTCGAAGATGACCCTGTCGACGATAGCCAGGACCCGCTGGCAGCGTGTATCGCGGCATCGGATCGCGAAAACCTGTGGCTGACGGCGCGACGGGTACTGGAGGGCGAGGCGTACACGGCGCTCTGGTTGCGCTACGCAGAGGACATGCCGGTAAGGGATGTTGCCAATGTGTTAGGCAGGCCGCTGAGCTGGACCAAGGTCAGCCTGATGCGCAGTCGCAACCGGGTCGGAAGTGAGATAGCAGGGCAGGACACGGCAGTTGCCGGAGGACGATGAGATGGACAGGCTGGAACAAAAACTGCAGGAAGACGCCAAAGAGATCAGGCCGACAGTGTCGCCGGAAATCAGCGACCGAATCATGGCAAGGGTCAAGGACACGCCGCAAAAGCGTGCGGCAGAGCAGCGCGCCCAGCCGCATTTTCGCTGGTGGTGGGCCAGCAGCCTGACCGGCCTGGCGGCGGCGGTGACGCTGCTTGCGGTTATTAACTGGAGCGGCGGGCCTGCGACTGACGCCATACCCGATTCGACGAGTGCCCAGACGGTGCCGCAGCCCGTGGATATTTTTGCCAACCCATTGCCATTGCAATTACGGCGCGCCACAGTTACCACCCCGCTTGAACAAGAGCTGGAACGCCTGGAATCCGACCTGGAAAAGGCGCGCGATCTGGTTCGCGATGACCTGCGGATCGTCCTCTAGGCCGGCGCCGCACGCGCGCCGGCGATGACTGAAAACCGGCCCGCACTGTCTTGATCTGCCCGAGTTGAGTATATTCAGTGTCGCGCGCCACGCGCGCACGGCACACGCACTCCTCGGGGAGCAGACCAAGTAATGCAGATTCTGATCAGTATCCTGGGCATGGCCCTGTTGATGGCCATCGCCTACGCGTTATCCAGCAATCGGGGCGCGATTAATCGGCGGACGGTGGTCCTGGCGTTTCTTATTCAGGCCGGGATCGCCATCCTCATCCTGTATGTGCCGCAGGGTAAACAGGCGTTAACAGGTCTCGTTAGCGGTATTCAACACGTGATCAACTACGGTAATGCCGGTATCGAGTTCGTGTTCGGCAGCCGGGCCAGGGAAAACCTCGGCTTCACGATTGCGCTGAACGTGTTGCCGGTCATCGTCTTTTTCTCCGCACTGATGTCGACGCTGTATTACCTCGGCATCATGCAGCGGGTGGTTGCCATTTTTGGCGGCCTGTTGCGCCGGCTGCTGGGGACGAGCCATACCGAGTCCATGTCGGCCGTGTCGAATATTTTTGTCGGGCACACCGAGGCGCCGCTGGTGGTGCGCCCGTACCTCGCGGGCATGACGCAATCAGAACTGTTTGCGGTGATGACCGGCGGCTGCGCGACGATTGCCGGTGCGGTGATGGCCGGCTACGCCAGCATGGGCGTTGACCTGGGCTACCTGATCACGGCGAGCTTCATGGCCGCGCCCGGCGGCCTGTTGATGGCGAAAATCATCATGCCGGAAACGATCGAGCGCGATCTCACCGATCTCGCGGAGGCGGAAGCGAAAGAAGAAAAGCCGGTCAATATCTTTGAGGCGATCGGCAATGGCGCGCTCGTCGGCCTGCAACTGGCGCTTAACGTCGGCGCAATGCTGCTGGCCTTCGTGGCGATGATCGCGCTGCTCAACGGCCTCATCTCCGGTGTGGCGGGCTGGTTCGGCTTCGAGGAAATCACGTTGCAGCTGATCCTTGGCAAGCTGCTGGCACCGCTGGCTTTCATGATTGGCGTGCCCTGGGAAGAAGCGGTCCAGGCCGGCAGCCTGATCGGGCAGAAATTCGTCATCAACGAGTTTTTTGCCTACGTTAATTTCGTGGGGCTCAAAGAGGCATTGACGCCGCAGACACAGGTCATCGTGACCTTTGCCTTGTGCGGTTTTGCAAATCTGACGTCGATTGCGATACTACTCGGCGGGTTGGGCGGAATAGTCCCCGAAAGGCGCCACGAAATTGCACGCTTCGGCCTGCGTGCGGTGATTGGCGGTATGCTGGCCAACCTCATGAGTGCAACGCTTGCCGGAATAATTTTCTCGCTGGCATGAGGCGGGCATCGGACGAACACGGAAACTGGCAATGAAACGAGCAATCATCCTGGTAATGGACTCTTTTGGCATCGGCGCGACGGCGGATGCGGACAAGTTTGGCGATGTGGGGGCGAATACCCTGGGCAGCATCGCGCGCGAGACCGACGAGGCTTTTCGTGCCGGTCGCCGCAGTGCGCCACTGACCATGCCGAACCTTGCCCGCCTGGGGTTGTTCGATGCCGCAGCGGAAAGCGCCGGCGCAATGCCGCCGGTTGCCGCGGCCGACGGCGAGCGCATCGGCGCTTTTGGCTTCGCCGAGGAGCTGAGCAGCGGCAAGGACACGCCGAGCGGGCACTGGGAGATCGCGGGTGTGCCGGTACTGTTCGACTGGGGATATTTCACCGGTAAGACAAACACGTTTCCCGCAGAACTCCTCGAGGCGCTGATCGAGCGAGCCGGCTTGCCCGGCGTTCTCGGTAACTGCCACGCCTCCGGTACGACGATCATTGCCGAGCTTGGCGAAGAACACATGCAAACCGGTAAGCCGATCGTCTATACGTCGGCAGACAGCGTGTTTCAAATTGCCTGCCACGAGGAAACCTTCGGGCTGGAGAGGCTCTACGAGCTTTGCGATATCGCGCGCGAACTGGTGGATGAGTACAAAATTGGTCGCGTCATCGCGCGCCCGTTTGTCGGTGACAGCCCGGCCAGCTTCAAACGCACCGGCAATCGTCGCGATCTGACGGTGCCGCCGCCATCAGCAACGCTGCTCGACAAGCTGGTTGCGAGTGGTGGCGAGGTGATCAGCGTTGGCAAGATCGCGGATATTTTCGCGCACCAGGGCGTGACGCAAAAGATCAAGGCAAGCGGTAACGCCGCGCTGTTCGATGCAACGCTTAAGGCCATGGAGACCGCGCCCGATCGCTCGATCATCTTCACCAACTTTGTCGATTTCGACATGCTGTATGGCCATCGGCGCGACGTCGAGGGGTATGCCGAGGCGCTGGAGTACTTTGACGAGCGGCTCCCGGAGCTGCTGGCGAAGATGAACGACGGCGATATCGTGGTGATTTGCGCGGACCACGGTTGCGACCCCACCTGGCAAGGCTCCGACCACACGCGAGAACACATCCCGGTCATCGTTTATGGCGCCGGCGTCACCCCGGGCTCACTCGGTCTGCGCAGAAGTTTTGCCGACATCGGCCAGAGCCTTGCCGGCTACTTCGGCCTGTCGCCCATGGATTACGGCGAGTCTTTCCTCGGCTAGCGCGGTACGCTTTCAGTCGCGGTTCTGTTCTTCGAGCGCCGCCTGGATGCGCCCGGCCAGCTCTCGTGCCTCCCGGGTAACGCGGTCCGTGTCGATCGTCAGGAACTGACCGTTTTTCAGCAACACCTTGCCGTCAACGACAACTGTCGCGACGTCCTGCTCGTCGGCCACGTAGACAAGGTGCGACAGCACGTCAAAGGTTGGCACGAAATGCACGTCGTCGAATGCCACCTGGATCAGGTCGGCACGCATGCCGCTGGCCAGGGTTCCAATCTCGTCACCCAGGCCGATGGCCTGCGCGCCGCCGCTGGTCGCCATGCGCAACACGGCAGTTGCGGGCAGCGCTTCCGGGTTCATG
>DATCZF010000011.1:0-5337 GCA_036526055.1 Woeseiaceae bacterium | reverse complement strand
GGTGGATTCTTCAAGCGGGAAGGTCGTCCCAGTGAAAAGGAAACGTTGACGTCACGCCTGATCGATCGGCCGATTCGTCCGTTATTCCCGAAGGGCTTCACCAATGAAGTCCAGGTCATCGCTACGGTGGTTTCGCTGAATCCGGAAGTCGATCCTGACATTCCGGCCATGATAGGCGCTTCTGCAGCCCTTGCGCTGTCGGGAATGCCATTCGCCGGCCCGATTGGCGCCGCACGCGTTGGCTACAAGGACGGCAATTACCTGCTTAACCCGAATGCGTCGGTTATGGCGGAGTCGCAGCTGGACCTCATCGTCGCTGGCACAGAATCTGCCGTACTGATGGTGGAATCCGAAGCGAATTGCCTGTCCGAGGAAGTCATGCTGGGCGCGGTCATGTATGGCCACGAGCAGCTGCAGACCGCGATCACTGCAATCAAGGAACTCGCAGCAGAAGCTGGCAAGCCGGCATGGGACCTGCAACCGCCCAAGGATGACAGCGCATTGGAAAATGCGGTTAAAAGTCAGGCGGAAAGCAGTTTCGGTGATGCCTACCAGATTTCGGACAAGCAGGAACGTTATGCGCGTGTCGGTGAAATCAAGGACGCCGCAATGCAGGCATTGGCCGGCAGTGAAGACGCACAGTGGACTCCAGACGAAGTCAAAACTGCGCTGTCCAAACTCGAAAAGAATGTAGTGCGTCGGCGCGTGATCGCTGGCGAGCCGCGTATTGACGGTCGCGATCAGCGAACCGTTCGTCCCATCGACGTGAAAGTCAGCGTGCTACCGCGGGCGCATGGTTCCGCATTGTTTACGCGCGGCGAGACGCAGGCGATCGTCGTCACCACCCTCGGCACGGGCCGTGATGCGCAAATCATCGATGCCATCGAGGGCGAGCGTAAAGAGCAGTTCATGCTGCATTATAATTTCCCGCCGTATTGCGTTGGTGAAACCGGTTTTATCGGTTCGCCGAAGCGTCGTGAAATCGGGCACGGCAAGCTTGCGCGCCGTGGCGTCCAGGCGGTCATGCCGAGCATGGAAGAGTTTCCCTACGTCATTCGCGTTGTTTCCGAAATCACTGAATCCAACGGCTCCAGTTCGATGGCCTCGGTTTGCGGTACCAGCCTGGCGTTGATGGACGCTGGTGTTCCGGTCAAGGCACCGGTGGCCGGTGTCGCGATGGGCCTCGTGAAGGAGGGTGACTCCTACGCGGTACTGACGGATATCCTGGGCGACGAGGATCATCTCGGTGACATGGATTTCAAGGTGGCCGGCACGGATTCGGGCATCACTGCACTGCAGATGGATATCAAGATCGACGGCATTACCGGGGAAATCATGGAAAAGGCCCTGGCTCAGGCCAAGGACGCGCGTCTGCATATTCTTGGCGAAATGAATGCAGTCATCAGCGAGCCTCGCGAAGAAATGTCTGAATGGGCACCGACGATCGTCACTTTCAAGATCGACCCCGACAAGATTCGTGACGTTATCGGCAAGGGTGGTGCGGTCATTCGCGCGATGACTGAAGAAACCGGCGCCACGATCGATATCGAGAACGACGGCACGGTGCGTATTGCATCTGTCGACGGGGCATCCGGTAAGGAAGCACGGCGTCGTATCGAGCTGATTACGGCAGACGTCGAAGTCGGCCGGATTTACGAGGGTCGCGTAGCGCGCCTGATGGATTTCGGCGCATTTGTAACGATCCTGCCGGGCAAGGACGGACTCGTCCACATCTCACAGATCTCGAACGAACGCGTCGAAAAGGTTAGCGATAAGCTGGCCGAGGGCGATGTCGTCAAGGTCAAGGTGCTGGAAGTCGACCGCCAGGGACGTGTTCGCCTGAGCATGAAGGAAGTGGATTAACGCGCTAGCCATTTTCCGCTACACGTCAAAGGCCCGGTTTACATCGTAATCCGGGCTTTTTTTATGCCTTTTGCTGGATCGCGTCGGCGAGGAAACGCGTAATGCGATCAGGCAGGTAAAACTCGGGTCGCCAGGGCGTGCCGGCCTGTACAAACCCGACGTGGCCACCCTGGGGATTGGCCTCGATCGTAACGGCCGGTGCCAGTCTGCGCTCATCCGGCAAACCTTCCGGGCCCATGAAGGGGTCGTCCAGGGCCTGGATAACCAGGGTAGGCCGCTCTATGCGGCCCAGGAATGCGTTGGCGCTGCAGCGGTCGTAGTAGTCATCTTTATCCGCAAAACCGTGCAGGGGGGCAGTGATTGCGTCGTCAAACTCCATAAAGGAGCTGGACTGCATCACTTGCTGCCAATTGAATGCCGCGGTATCGGGATTGAACTTGGCGGCTACGGAGGACTTCATCCTTTTTAGTAAATAGCTTTCATAATACTTTGAAAAACCGTTAGAAATAGTCTGTGCAGAGACCCGCAGGTCAAGCGGGACGCTAACGGCGGCGGCCGCCGCCAGCGGTGTGCTGTCCGCAGATTCGCCCAGATACTTGAGCAGTACGTTGCCCCCCAGCGAGTAACCCGTTGCCAGCAACGGCACGGTTTGCCCCAGCTGTGCGCGGAGCCGGTCCAGCAGATAACGTAAATCGCCCGTATCACCGGCGTGATATCGACGCGGCAAGCGGTTTCTCTGCTCGCCGCAGTCCCTGAAGTGCAGTACGCCGGCCCGCCAGCCGCGGGATGCTGCTACAGCCAGCAACATGCGCGCATAACTTGAGTCAGAAGAGCCCTCCAGCCCGTGAAGAATGATTAGCAGCGGGGCGGATTCCTCATGCTCGGCGATCACCCAGTCGATTGCCGTGACGTCGCCATCGGGCAACTCCAGCAGTTCACGGCGCAAGGGTGGATTGGGAAGCGACACCCAGGGCAGCGATGGGAACATCGTTTGCCAGTGACGGTTCGTCAACCACGGGGCCGCCCGAAACTCGCCAGAAACGATTTTGCCAGTCAGTCGAGCCAATCATTTCTCCCGGATATAAAAAAGGCCCCCCGTTTGCGCGGGGGGCCGGCCGTGGAGTTTGCACTCCTTCAGGCATTGACAGCAGGGGGCGGGGGAGCATATCCCTGCTGCGTTGCACAATCTATGTAAAGGGGGGGTTACTGTCAAGCAGTATTTACCGAAACAATCCAGATGCAACAGATTCTCAATCGCCTTTATCAGCTGGGTTCTTCCGGGTTTCGCTGCGGGTATCGTGGTGGTCCCCGACAAAGGCCCGAATAACCTCATCCTGGATTGATTTCCAGCGATTGTAGTTCTTCTGGGCAAGGTCAGCGACGGCAGATACCGGGTCTATTCCTACGACCTTTTTGACCTGGCCGCGAATAGTCTGCTGCTGTTTCATGAAGAGCTTCAGGCTCTGCTCAAGGTAATTGGAGACAAAATCCGGCATGGCGTCTCCGTAGGAGCGAATTACCTGCGACAGAAAGCCCGTACTCATGACATGTTCGCCTTGCTGTTCCTGTTCGGCGATCACCTGCAGGAGGATAGCGCGAGTGATATCGTCACCGGTCTTCTTTTCAATGACCGTAAAATCAATCTTGTTGATGACGAGATCACGAACGTCTGCCAGCGTGATATAGCGGCTTTCTTCCGTGTCATACAACCGTCGATTCGGGTATTTCTTGATGATACGGCTATTGCTCATAGCGATTTTGACCAGGTCAGGTTGTATACAGGCCGCGCAGATTGGATCGTCCAATTATCCATCCACGCGGCGGCAGCTACTCTTACGATAGCCGATTTTGCTTGTTTGCAATAGTTTCGGGTGCCTGGAAGGTCTGTTTTTTTGCCCGCAGTTTTTCAGGATCCCAGTTTTCGATGGCCCACTTCCAGACATCCTCGAGCGACGCTTCGGCCAATTCTGGCGCAGGCTCCTGCCACAGCGACGCCAAAGCCCTTATCAGCACGGGCTCGACCCGATCGAGCGGGATCGGCTTGGCGCCGCTTGATTTGCTGAGCTTCTGGCCGTCCGCGGACAGTACCAGGGGTGTATGTTTGTACCGGGGTTGGGGCATGTCCAGGCATCGCTGCAGGTGAAGCTGTCGCGGTGTGGAATCCATCAGGTCAAGTCCGCGCACGACATCTGTGATGCCCTGGTCAAAGTCATCCACGACGACGGCAAGCTGGTACGCAATCAGTCCGTCCTTGCGCCGGATGATGAAATCACCGACCGCGCTTTCCAGCCGTTGCTCGAAGCGGCCCTGCAGTCCATCGGTAAAGCTCACAGGCAGGTCGTTGGTGAGCAGGCGAATGGCGTGTTCTCCGGCGTCGCAGCCGCGGCGGCAGGTTCCGGGGTAAACGGGTCCGGACTCGCCCGCCGGCGCATCCGCCAGGGAAGAGCGCGAGCAGGTGCATGGATAGGCCAACCCGCGGGCTATGAGGTCTGCGATCACGGCCCGGTGGCGACCTTCATTGGATCCCTGGTAAGTGACCGGCCCCTGCCACTCGAACCCATACGTTTCCAGTGCGCGAAGAATCGCAGTGACGGCGCCGGGTGCTTCCCTGGGTGGGTCGATGTTTTCTACACGAACGAGCCAGGAGCCCTTATTTGCGCGTGCATCGAGGTAGCTGGCCGCGGCAGCGACCAGCGAACCAAAATGCAGTGGGCCCGTTGGGGAGGGGGCGAAACGGCCAACGTAATGCTGCAGGCCTGTCTCGCCTTCATTCCTGTTGTCGCCGGCGGCCTCCGGCACCAGCTGCCTACCGGTACCGGTCGTCGAGATCCCGAAACTGCCTTTCGGCAAGTTCGCGGCGCTCCTGGGCCTCCAGGCAGAGCGTCGCGACCGGGCGCGCTTCCAGGCGTTTCAGACCGATTTCCTCGCCGGTCTCTTCGCAGTATCCGTAAGAGCCTTCTTCGATCCGGGCCAGTGCCGAATCGATCTTGCGCAGCAATTTCCGTTCGCGATCACGGGTTCGCAACTCCAGGCCGAATTCCGATTCCTGAGTAGCCCTGTCATTGGGGTCAGGAAAGTTGGCCGCCTCGTCCTGCATATGATGGACGGTGCGGTCTACCTCTTGCATCAGTTCCTTTTTCCAGGCCAGCAGAATCTGCTCAAAGTGAGCCAGCTGCTTGGGATTCATGTATTGCTCGCCACGCTTCGGCGAATAGGGGGAAATACCATGAATCGGCCCGGTGAAGACGTCTCCGATGGGGCGAGGCGGGGGCTTTCGCGTTGCCGCCTTTTTGCGTATCACGGGCCTGCGAACCGCCGGTTTCCCGCGGGACACCTTTTTGACCGCAGCTTTCTTCACGCTTGGTTTCTTTTTGGCTACAGCTTTTTTCTTGCTGGCCTTTTTAACCGGTGCTTTTTTCTTGCTTACTTTCTTGGCAGGCGCCTTCTTCTTGGTAACCTTTTTGGTGGACACTT
>DATCZF010000010.1:0-3921 GCA_036526055.1 Woeseiaceae bacterium | reverse complement strand
ATCTGAATGGGCCAACCTGGCAGTGGACATTGGTATACCCCGGCTCACGGGTGCGGAAGTAATTCCCATAGAATCCAGATTCTCCGTTCGCTTGTACATTTTCAACACGATAAATGGCGACCTTGTCTGGTATCGAACCATCGATGTCGACGGACAAGGCAGTGCCCAGTCGCTCCTGATGGAGATCGAGGCGGCGCTGCTCGAAGCGGCGCCCATTTTCCTGGAGACACCGAAACTCCCTGTTTCCCCGGAGGTCGGCGAGACCCGTCTGTAGAGCCTGCCTTTTTCCTGCGCCGTAGACACCGGCCTTCCACTCCGCACATCTCCCAGTCAATCCACGCCATTTGTGGCTATTGAAACGGATTATGCGTTACATCTGACTTACTTTTAATAGTCTTTTACGTTGACATAAATAGTGTTCTGCGTTACATTTTCGTGCATGTCGAAAACCAAGATCGCAACACTCAATCTGCGCATTGACCCTGCCGTCAAGGACGCGGTGCGCGAAGCCGCGGAGCTCGAACACCGCAGCGTCGCCAACATGATTGAAGTGTTAATTCGCCGCTATTGCGATCAGGCCGGCATAGACCTTCGTGAGGAGCGGCCAAAACAACCGGGGAATCTCAATGGATGAAAAAATGCTGAAGGCGATGGTGTCGATCGGAGCCGTCAAAAAGATAAACATCATTGGTCATGGTGCCCGCTTCCACATCGAAGCCAACACACCTAACGGCGCTGTTACTGCAGAAACCACGCAGGGGAAACTCAAGACCTGGGCAACCCTCGACGCAGCAGCCAAGTGGGTTCGCAGCCTGGGAATCGGCTCAGCGCAAATCCGTATCGCTGACTGGCAACCGGGGCAAAGAGAACTTCGCGTGTGAAGTGTTCAATCCATCCGGCTCGCGTCACCTGCCGCCGAGCCATCCCTGCCCCCCGCCCCACTGCCATTCCCGAAGTATCAGGATAATTCGCTGACCGCCCTGAACGCCTGGTCAATTGCTGAATCCAGGTAAGCCTTGGCTCCGGAATCGGAATTCGCGATCGTAATATTGCCCACCGGCTGTCTGCCTATTTCATGAGGTGCCTGACCCGGCGCCCAATCGGGATCCGTTGACGAAAAATACTCGTAAGCGTATCCGTGCGGCCAGCGGTTGACGGTAATTGCCAGAATGTCGCGAGCAGCATCGAAGTCCGTGCCGGCATAAAGCCCCGAAAGGGTCTCCCGCACTTCACGTTCGAAGTCCTCGAAGGTAAGCGCTAACAGCTTGCGCCGGCCCGCCCGGTTCTGCTCGCGGGCATCCAGCCCCTGCCCTGGCTCCCCGAGGCCACCATATAACTGCTGAATGACAGGTCGCTTCGCATCCCACGTGGACTGGTAGCCGCCGAGACTCACGCCGGTCGCGAAATGACAATTGCCCAGCAATCGCCCTGGACAGTAGGAGCGTGCGACCCCGATTTGCTCGGCAGACTTGCCGTTGGCCAGCAAGACATTCACAGCCACCAGTGGGTGCTTGACGAGATATTTCAGTGCTTCCTGCTGTGGCTGCGGTATGTCGGGGCACAGGTAAGGAATCATCATGTTGTAACAGGCGAGAATCGCGCGTTTGCCGCGAACCCGAAAAACCTCGCCGTCCTGCAGATACTCAACCCTTACTCCTGGACCCTCATTACGTACATCGACAACGATTGACTGCAGTCGAATTCGCACTCGGCTGGTTTCTTCGTCCAGCTTGCCATAGTCGAACTTCGCATCGATGACATCCTCCATCGTACTGCCGGCAGCAATACCCGGAATCAGCGACCTGACCAGCAGCCGGACAACCGAGGCATTACCGTCCGGAAATTGCACTGACCCATAGGTGCTCGTATAGCGGCCAAACTCGAGCGCCGTTACACCCATTCTATGGGCGCCCGGGAGTCCCGACTCAATGGAAAGTGCGGCATCCAACGCGTCACTGGTGACGCCCCAGTAGCCTTGCGGTGCCTTCAGTAAAATTTGTGCCGCCTCTTTATCCAGGCCGCACCTTTCAGTGAGAAACGACCAGTAGGTCGTCTTATGCAAGTAGTGCTTGCGCTCTTTTGGGGTCATCGGGGAAAGAACGTCATCGGTGGAGGCAAGAAACTCAACCAGCGACGCTTTGGCGGATTCTGAAATCGGGAATTCGTCGACCCGCGCGAGTATATCTGCGGGATCGCCAGAATCGAGGCTGAGGCCGCTGACAACAACATCACGTCCATAGGTAGCCGCATCGAAATACACCGCGGATTCCATTCCGGCCAAACCATCCCGCAAGGGGTTGCCGGCTTGCTTCAATCGCTCGATATTCACACCAAGCGCTTCCAGTAACCCCAGCGAAACTTCGCTGTAACCCGGGTACTCGAGGTTGATCGATCCTCCCCAGGCCAGGAGTTGCTCACCATTGGCCTGAAACTCATTGCGTTTGGCGTGGCCGCCAAAATCATCGTGATTATCCAGAATCAGGATGCGCGCATCCTCGCCGAAGCGCTGGCGAAAAAACCATGCGGCCGCGAGGCCGCTTGCGCCCCCGCCAACAACAACAAGATCGTACTCGCCCTCGCCGGTATCCCTGCCGGCCGGAAATTTCCTGCCTGCAAAGGCCGCATCGTGGGCAGCTTCGAACGAGCCGGGGTGGCTTCCCCGAAGTCCGGTGAGTTGAGGCGGGTAATATCCTGGCGCGCGTTCCGGATGAGGCAGCCCGCCATCGGCACACCCGGCCAGGACGCCGCCCGAAAGGCCGCCGAAGAGGGAGACCAGCCCCGCATCATGCAACAGGTCGCGCCGGGTAATTGTCGTATGCATGCCCAGTTGCGAATCAGACTTTTTCATGGCTTTTCCCCGTGGCGCCGATCGTTGCACATACTTTACCTCATGTTATTCGGCGTGTGCTGCGTTCGCGGTACTGGCGGGCAGCGAAATCCGCCAATCCCGTTCACATAGTGAGTTCGGCCTTTCACTGTACATTGCTGGGGAGAGAAACTTGGGCGAGCATTCCATCGAGTTCGCAGGGTACGAATCATGCACAAGTTACTTCTTTCCATGGCAATTGCAGCGGGACTGGCGATAGCGGGTTGCTCGCCAGAATCAGTGAGCGACAATACGGCCAGCCAGGCCGACCTCGTGTTCCGTAACGGTGCCATCTATACGGTCGATATCAACCGCAGCTGGGCCAAAGCCATCGCGCTGAAGAATGAACGCATCGTCTTTGTCGGTTCCGACGAAGATGCCGAAGCCTTCATTGGTCCATCGACCCGAGTGGTCGACCTGCAGGGCAAGATGGTATTGCCCGGATTGCAGGACAGTCACATTCATCCCATCAGTGGCGGCATTGAGGCCAGTAAGGTCGATCTGAACGGTCTGAACACGCTGGAATCCTACAGGAACCGTATCCACGATTATGCCGTGGAGCATCCGGGGGATCCCTGGATACTGGGCGGCGGATGGCTGATGTCGGTGTTCGGCCCCGGCGGCCGTGCCGGCAAGGACATACTGGATGCCATCGTACCGGACCGCCCTGTATATCTGTCCTCTGCAGATGGGCACAGCGCATGGGTCAACAGCAAAGCCCTGGAAATCGCGGGTATTACCCGGGACACACCGAATCCGCCTGACGGCATCATCGACAAGCACCCGGACACAGGCGAACCGACAGGCAGCCTGCAGGAGGGCGCCACGAGCCTGGTGGGGCAACATACTCCGCCGAATTCACTGGAAGAACAGATGGACGGATTGCGCTACGCGGTACGTATGCTCAACGGCTACGGTATCACCGGCATGCAAGTCGCATACTCATTGGCAGACGAAGATCAGGCATACCGCTCACTCGACGACCTGGGGGAGCTTAGCTTGCACACCGTCACGGCACTCAGATGGGAACGTGGCAAGGGAATGGAGCACGTCGG
>DATCZF010000009.1:0-3725 GCA_036526055.1 Woeseiaceae bacterium | reverse complement strand
CGCCAGGCACGGCTTCTTCAATCGAATTATGAAAACTGACGCCGAACTGGCGCAGGTCGCGTAATTTGGTGACATGCGATGCTCCGAAAAGGCGTCTTGCGGCATTGTTTTGCAGGGATATGCTGGCGTCCGCATGCAAGGTCAGCAGCGGGACCGGAATATGTTCGATAAGTGCTTTCAGGCGCCGAATTTCGATCGCCTGGTCCGTTGCCTCCTCCCGCATACGCTCGATGATTGCCGTAAACGCCTGGCCCAGCTCCGGAAATCCCGCGCCGGATTTTGAAAAATCGAAACGCTGGGAAAAATCCGCGTAACGTGCCGCATCGAGGAAACGCGCGACTTCCCGGTTTGTGCGGCTCACAAAACGCCATAGTTCGGCGGTAACAGCCAGCAGAATCAGTCCTGCCACGAGTGTTGCGCTAAAGTAGCCGGGAACCAGGTAGACCCAGATCATGGCAGCCATGGCAGTCACCACGAGGACGATTCTCACGCCAAGTTGCGCTGCGAAAGTTTTATAGGTCATGTTTTTCCATGCGTCGATACAGCGATGCTCTCGTCAGACCGAGCTCTGATGCGGCCTTGGAAATATTGAAACCGTGTTTGCGCAAAGCCTTTTCGATCGTCTGCTTTTCCATCAGGTCGAGGTTATAGACGGTAGGAATTGCAGCAACTGCAGCTTTTTTCGGCTGAGGGTAATCCCCGATCTGCAGATCCGCCGGTTGTAATTCCTTGTCCTTGCTCAGAATAATGGCACGCTCAATGGCATGCCGTAACGCCCTGACATTGCCAGGCCAGGCATCTTCTACCAATGCCTTGCGGGCGTTACTGGAGAAAGACTTCGGGCCTTTGTCATATTTGCGGGAAAAGATACCGAGATAATGTTCCGCGATTGGCAGGATGTCTTCACGACGATCCCTGAGGGGCGGCAGGGAGATCTCCACCGTATTCAGGCGAAACAGCAGGTCGGGCCGAAACTTGCGCTCATCGCCCAGTGCAGCTGGCGCCAGGTTTGTGGCGGCAATCAGGCGCACGTCGATTCGCTGTGCCTTGTCCGAGCCCACCGGCGTCACCGTACGCTGTTCCAGCGCGCTGAGGAGCTTGGCCTGCAAGTGCAAGGGCAGGTTGCCTATTTCGTCCAGGAATAGCGTGCCGCCATCCGCTGCCTGGAAACGGCCCAGCCGATCGTCGATGGCGCCGGTAAAAGAGCCCTTGCGGTGGCCGAATAGCTCGGATTCAAACAGTGACTCGCTGATCGACCCAAGGTCGACCGACAGGAAAACGTTTTCTGCCCGGTTCGACTGGCGATGCAGCTCACGGGCAATCAGCTCCTTGCCCGTACCGTTTTCACCGAGGATCAGAACATTGGCATCCGTTGGTGCCGCCCGCTCCACGAGCGACATCACGGTACGCATCGCCGGGGAATCGCCGATGATAGGGCTGTCGGTGGCGACCGCGGCCTCCCGCAGGACCTGGTTCGTCTTACGCAAGGTTTTCGTTTCCAGCCGGCTTCGGTGCAGTTTGACGGCTGTAGAAAGCGTGGCCACGACTTTCTCGTTTTGCCAGGGCTTGGCGACAAAGTCGGTCGCACCGAGCTTCATTGCCTCCACAGCAGTTTCGACGCCGCCGTGCGCAGTAATCATCACAACCACCATGTCAGGATCGATGTCGATGATTTTCTGTAACCATTCCATCCCCTGCTGGCCGGACGATTCGCCAGGGCCAAAATTCATGTCGAGCAGGATGGCGTCGTAGGACTGCTCTTCGAGCAGGGCGGGAATCTGTGTGGGGTCACGGCAGGTATCGATTGCGGCGAAATGGCGCCGCAACATCAATCGGCCTGCCGTCAGTATGTCTTCGTCATCATCGACGATCAGGATGTTGCCGATCTTCGACACGATTCACCTCATTCGAAACTGTCCGAAATCGTACACTTAGTGTCCGTTTTTGTACAGTTTTTGATTATCATCAAGTGGCGACTCCTATATAAATCAATAAGTTGCATTATGGCATGGCTCTTGCAGAGTATTTGGCAAAGCCCGCAAATGCAAAAGGAATCAAGTCGCCGTGAACAACATCAGCAAGATTGCCAAACCCAGTGAACCGCCGCGGCGGCCGATTTCCGGTCAGGGCATGGATCGAGTCGTTGAACGGCAGACTCCCTGGACGCGGAAGGCTGCTTACGGTGCTGCCGGAATAGTACTCATTGCCGCTATCGTTTGGCTGGCGGGCCTGATCACTGGCGGAAGGACACTCGCGGTGAACGCCGACCGAATCAGGATCGCCGAGGCCACGCTGGGAACCTTCGAGGATTTTATCCCGTTGCGCGGCCGTCTTGTGCCAAGCAGTACCGTCTATCTCGACGCGATCGAAGGCGGACGCGTCGAAGAGGTGTTACTGGAGGATGGCGCAATCGTTGCGGCCGGTACTTTTATTGCCCGGCTTTCCAACACCAACCTGCAACTCGAAGTACTCGGCAGGGAGGCGGCGGTAACCGAACAGCTCAATAACATGCGGACCATAGAACTGCAGCTGGAACAAAACCGCCTGTCTCACAGCCGCAACCTGGTCGAGATTGAATACCAGATTAAAAGGCTCAACCGCAGCATCGAGAGGCAACGCGACCTGGTCGGCAAAAGCCTGGTGTCGCAGTCAACGCTGGATGAGCTGCAAGACGAGCTGGATTACTACATGCGCCGGCGCGATGTGACCCTGGAAAGCCAGGCCACGGATGCTCGCCTGCAGGAAGCGCAGTTGCGCCAGCTTCGCGCGGCGGGCGAACAGCTGGAAAGCAGCCTGAGATTTGCGCGTAAGAATCTGGACGACCTCAATGTCAGGGCACCTGTCTCGGGCAAACTGTCCGGCTTCAATATTGAAGTGGGTGAATCCATCGCTCGCGGCGGACGCCTTGGCCAGATTGATGATCCGGATAATTACAAGTTGAACGTCAAGATTGACGAGTTTTACCTGGGCCGCGTCGACCTGCAACAGCTGGCAACAGTGGAGAACAACGGCCGCAACGTTGATCTGCGGGTCAGCAAAATCTACCCCCAGGTGAGCAGCGGACAGTTCGAAGTCGATATGACATTTGTCGAAGAACCCGTCGGTTTGCGGCGTGGCCAGACATTGCAGCTGAAGCTGACACTTGGCGATAACGCGGACGCCATACTGATACCTAATGGTTCCTATTACCAGGATACCGGCGGTCAGTGGTTGTTCGTCGTAACGCCGGACGCCAGCGAAGCCGTCAAGCGCGAAGTTCGCCTTGGCAGGCGCAATACAGACTTCATCGAGGTGCTGGACGGACTCGAACCCGGTGAACGGGTGGTTGTGTCGCCTTACACCAGTTACACGGGAATGGACCGGTTGTCCCTGCGGACAGACTGAGCCGGACGAATTTTTTTGAAGCGATCAGCAGAGGAAGAGAAATGTTAAAGCTACATGATCTTTACAAGGTTTACCGGACGGATGAGGTCGAGACGATAGCGCTTAACAGCGTCAACCTGGAAATCGAGCAAGGCGACTTCGTCGCCATCATGGGCCCATCCGGCTGCGGCAAATCGACGCTGCTGAATATCATCGGCATGCTCGACAATCCGACGGAGGGCGATTACCTCTTTTATGACGAAAATATTGCCGGATATTCGGAAGCGCAGCGCAGCGTGATTCGTAAGCAAAATATCGGTTTCATTTTTCAGAACTTCAACCTGATCGAGGAACTGAATGTT
>DATCZF010000008.1:0-7690 GCA_036526055.1 Woeseiaceae bacterium | reverse complement strand
AGCCCTCAGGAATTCCGTAAAAACTCGGAATGCCATCGAGCGCAATATTGACCTTGCCGGACGACCCCCGAAACCGGAAATTCCTTACGCGCTCTACGACCCAGGCAGGTAATTCGTTGGCATCTATGGCATTGAATGTGCGGCGTACATCCATACTGGAAACGACAAGGCTGGTATTGATGATTTCTCCATTCTCCAGCCGCAGGGCTTTGAGTTTGCCGCGTTCAACAAGAAACTCTTCCACCCCGGCGTCCACGCGCACGGTGCCTCCGGATTCAATAAAGGAATCATTGAGTGCTTTTGCAACCGAGCCCATGCCGCCGCGGGCAAATCCCCAGGCACCCACTGTGCCGTCGATATCACCCATGGCATGGTGCAGCAGCACGTAGGCGGTTCCAGGTGAGTAGACACCCAACGCTGTACCGATGATGGCGCCGCCTGCCATGTAACACTTCAGTGCATCGTTTTCGAGGTACTCGTTGAGGTAGTCGGCCACGCTCATCGTGTAAAAACGGACCGTTTCATGCATCTGTTCCTTACCCAGCCCGTAAAATCGCTTGCCGAGGTAAATGAGCTCCATCAGGTCGCGTGGCTTGAAGGAGGTCGGGTCTGGCGGAGTTCGCATTAACAGCGGCTTGATAAAGCGGCACTGCTTCATGATATCCCTGCTTAATCGCTCCATCGCGTTGGCATCACGTTTGGAGAAGCGTTCGATCTCACGCCGTGATGCATCGTCGTGCCAGAAGACGCCGAGAGAATCGTAGCTGCCGTCGTCATTTCGAATTATCTGTGCGCCACCTTCGTACGGAATGACCTGTAAACCGTATTTATAGAGCTCCAGTTCGCGGGCGATTTCCTGACGAAACAGGCTGTAGACATAGGAACAGTTGGAATAGGTGAAGTCCTTGTACATCGGCAGGCTGGTTGTCGCTCCGCCGATATACGGATTACGTTCCAGGACGAGGACTTTGAGACCCGCCCGCTGCAGGTAACAGGCAGCAACGAGCCCATTGTGTCCTGCGCCAACGATTACCGCGTCAAATTGATCCTTGTGCATGGCAGCCTCTTGCGTTTTACGGAGATGTCATATCTCTCGACGCAAATTCACGCCTCGACCGCTCGCTGAAGTCACCTGTGTTATTGAAGTTGTCGAATCAAAGCGTTCCCGGGACATCCCGGGCCGGCGAATTGCTTGTTCTGGACTTAAGTCCTTGCCGAATTTGCTGAATTTTTCCGGTGACCTTGGTACATCATACGTGGGAAGTCGGGCCCGGCAAATTGCGGTCCCACGATATGACTGAGACGCATTCCACGAATTTGAAAAACAGCGCGGCGACAACGATTTATGGGCCTGCGTTAGTGATTTATGAACCGCGTGCGCTAGAATATCCGGAAAAGCAATCCTGCTCGCGCCGAACCGCGGGCGGTAAGAAATGCTGCCGAGATATTTCGCGCCAGTTCGCGGCCCAGTCTGGCAAGCGGCTGGCAAAAAAAGAGGCGCAGCCCTGACAGGGATGATGGCGATGACTAAGAATTTTTCCCACGCTATTCTTGAGGACGTCGAAGAACTGGCCAGTTACCTGGGCTGGGATGAGGGGGTCTACCATGATTTCCTCGCTATTCAGCGCGGCGAAATGAGTGAAAACGCCTTCTGGGACAAATACCGCTGGCGCAGAGCCATCATGGTTCTGGATATGACCGGGTTCACTTCAACGAGCCTCAAGGTTGGCGAATTACAAAGCCTGCTGCGAATATTCGATGCTCAGAAAGTCTGCACGCCGGTTCTCAAGGAATACAATGCTGATCTGATTCGCTTTTTTGCGGACGACATTGTGGCGTTGTTCGAGGATCCGATGGTGGCGCTGGACGCTTCCCTGGAGATTCATCGGCGCATACGCCTTTATAACAATTCGGGAAGTTCGTACAGCTACGCCACGGAATGCTGCATCGGCATCGGTTTTGGCGATGTGTTGCGTATCGGGCCCAACCTTTCCCAGGGTGAGGAGATGGTCAAGGCATCGAAGCTCGGAGAGGATATTGCGCGGGCCAACGAGGTTCTGCTGACCGAAAAAGCGTTTCAGGCCATGGGTTTTCGAGAGGACGTCATCTTTGAGCACCAGGCCCAGGACGACCAGCTGTTTTCGTTCTACCGGGCAACAGCAAAATTCTAGTCAAGTCCCCAGGGAGACCCTTCCCGCGCATCGAGATAGCCGCATGGGCATAGCTCGATACATTTTCCGCAGCCCTCACACAGCTCGAGCGCGAGGGCGAAATATTGTCCGGGCTGTTGTTCAGGCAGTGCGGTAAAGCCTCGCGCATTGCAGTACATGATGCACTGATGACAGTCGAAGCAAAGGCCGCATGACATGCAGCGAGCCGCTTCGGCAACGGCCTGTTCGCTGGACATCGTCTGGTCAATTTCAACGTCAGCGCCAGCCAGCCAGGCCTCGCTCGGCAAGCG
Organism: Woeseiaceae bacterium; assembly: GCA_036526055.1. Taxonomy (GTDB): domain Bacteria; phylum Pseudomonadota; class Gammaproteobacteria; order Steroidobacterales; family Woeseiaceae; genus JAHEFE01. The sequence goes on along the minus strand of DATCZF010000008.1, from coordinate 5,229 downwards.
CGGTTTCGTGCCGCGTTGCGCTTCCGCGTAGTATTCCTTCTTAACGCGGTGTGTCTTGATCGCGGCTGGCGAAGCAAGCGATTGCGGGTGAGGCTTGCCGCGCAGTGCCGCATCGACGGATTCTGCGGCAAGACGGCCCTGTGCAATGGCGCGGCTGGCAATACCCGGCCCGGTATCGTCTCCACCGGCCCAGATGTCGTCGGCGAGTTGTCCATCGCGCTCCGTCACCAGCCACTTTTGTCCCTCGCCACGCACTCCGAGGCCCTCCCAGCCGGGTTCCTGGGAAACGGCCACGAGCACGGTGTCCGCCTGGATACGGCGGGTCTGCCCATCGACAGGAACGGGCCGGCGACGGCCCTGTTCATCGGGATCGCCTAATTCCATGCACTGGTATTCGAGGCCAGCTACGACGCCTTCCTTGCGCATGATTTCAATTGGCGATGCGAGAAATGTAAAGTTGACGCCTTCGGTTTTCGCATCTTCGACTTCCATCTTTTCTGCCGGCATTTCCGTCTCGCTGCGCCGGTAAAGAAGGGTCACTTCGGCACCGTCGCGCCGCGCAGAGCGCGCAGCATCCATCGCCGTATTGCCCCCACCAATGACGACGACTTTCCTGCCGACCAGGTTGGCGACGCCGATCTTGCGTTTGGTCAGATAAACGATTCCGGGCAGGACGCCCGGGCCGCTCTCGCCGGGTATGTTGAGTGGCCGCGCACCCTGTGCTCCCATTCCCAGGAACAGGATGCGATGACTTTGCTGCAATTCCTGCATCGGGATGTCCCTGCCGGGTTCAACGCCGGTTTTCAGTTCGACCCCCATCGTAAAGATTCGCTCGACCTCGGCATCAAGTATGGTTCGCGGCAATCGGTAATCGGGAATCGCATGCCGCAACATGCCGCCGGGAAGTTCGTCTTTTTCGTAGACCGTCACCGGGTAACCACGTCGCGCCATCTGGTAGGCAAACGACAATCCGGCCGGTCCGGAACCGATGACGCCGATGGACTCCGCGTATTTGTCCTCGCCGAGCCTTGGTAGCGGCAATTCCCGTTCTATTCCCCAGTCACCGATAAATCGTTCCATGGCGTTAATGGATACAGCGCCGTCCTTGGCATCGCGCGTGCAGAGCCGCTCGCAGGGATGCGGGCAGATTCGCCCTATGGTCGCCGGAAACGGGTTTCGATCCGCCAGTTCGAGCCATGCCTTGTCATACGCTTCCTCGAGTGTCAGACCGAGTTTGTCGCGCTGTGCGATCAAGCCCAGCCAGCCCCTCACATTGCCGCTATTCGGGCACTCAGCCTGGCAAGGCGGCGTTTTCTCGAGTTGTTGCGCCCTGGTATAGAAAGGCTGTTCGCGGTGCGCTTCAGCCGGTTTCTTAGTGGATGCCATGTGTACCCCCCGTATTACTGACATCCTTGTGATCTGTATTGTTTTTCCGTAGCAGGTTGCCGGCCGCGAGATTCCATATTAAATGAATAATGTATTTTGGATGCAATGTGCGAATGAAAACATCCCGGTACGAGGCGCTCCCTGTAAACAGGTCCCAGAGCACCTCTGACATTCGCCGTGGCCGCGCGGATTGCGCCTGCTCGATGCGGGTCATGCGAATGACCCCGCGTCGCGCGAAACGGGTCCGCTGAATAAGGCTGGCGACGGCAAACACGAACTTGCCGATCAGGTTGTCCTGATGCATACGGCGGCACAGGGGCCAGTAGTACTTTTTGAAGTCTTCTGCGGCGACACCGTGGAAGACGACGGTGCGCGCTGCCGCCTTGGCCGTGCGATAGGCTGCCCCGATGCCGTCCTTGAATAATCGCGTCGTACCCGTGTCGCCAATCATGACGAGGCGATCGGCATAGGCCGGTTTCGCGGTGCTGGTATTGATGCGTGGATAGCAGTGGCAGACATGCGTCGGCACTTCACCGCCCGGAAAGCAGTTACGAACCTCGGGAGAGCTGAAGAATCGGTCCATCAGCTCCTCGTCAATGTCATGCCCCAGCAGGCACAGCGTGGCGTAATCGTTCTTCGGTATAAGCGCCGCAAATTCGAGCCTGGGAATATCCAGCAGGAAAACATGCATGGATGGGCCGAGTTGTTTTTGAATGACCTCCTTGCCAAGCTTGAATTCGCAGACAAAGGCCTTGGTATTGACGGGCCGTTTGAATCCGCCGAGCGCGTCCTGAACATCCTCTTCCAGGCGGCTGTTGATGCCGCATGCCATGACCACCAGGTCGTAGCTGTCACTGAAGCCGTCAGCGCAGACGACCCGCATTGTGTCTCCTTCGCGCTTGATTCCGGTGACTACTCGCTGGATGAGGTTTGCGCCTTTCTCGCGGGCGAGCTCCTGCAGGTAGCCGTCAAAGCTCCTGGTGTCAGAGGGCTCGGAATTGCGCGGACCGTTGCCGCGAAAGATCGCCGCGATTCGACGCTCCTGCAGCGGCGTCTCGATTTCCACATCGCCGACATCCATGTGCAGCGTGTAGGTCTCGATGCCGCGCTGTACAACGTCATTGGGAAGCGCAATGCCCTCGGTAGCCAATCGCTGCACCAGCGATTCGGACACTATTCCGCCACAATGATTGCAGCCGGCCGGCCCGCGCATGCAGAACTGCCTGGGCTCGTACAGGTCGACCTCGACATCGAGCGCGACCGTCGATGCCATTTTGCGAAAAAAATAACTGAACATTGACCCGGCAGGCCCAGCCCCGATTACCGCTATGCGGGACCCATCCTCCAGCGGCATTGTGGACGAAAACTTGCCCTTGGCGGCCTTGTTACCAAGTGCGCTCAGGCTGTCGGATGCAAGCATAGCTATCTCCTGACTCGTCCTATTGCTCTCGATGCCGGGAAGCTGCGAATTTCAGCCGATTTGCAGAGAGCTTTAAGCGGTCCTAGTTCTCCTCGTACTTCGCCAGCCGGTCCGTCAGGTCACGGATACGGTGAGACATGGTTTCGACGATACGAAAGGCAAGGGACGGATCTTCATAGATGCCGCCCATAAAGCTTTTTTTGTCTATGGTCAGAATACGGGATTCGCCCTTGCTGCGAATCGTGGCGGTACGCATGGCCTCTTCAAACAGCGCCATTTCGCCAAAGAAATCGGTTGGGCCCAGCGTACGCAACAGCATTTCGCGGTTTTCAGTCTCGGCAATGACCTCGACTTCTCCCTTCTGAATGACGTACATGCAATTGCCCGTATCGCCCTGACGAACGATGATCTCTCCGTCCTTGTACTGCTTCCCCAATCTGGCCATGTTCCCCTCATCTTCTGCCAGTCATTTGCAGCTCACGCGCTGTGCGCTGCCATGCCGCAGTTTCAAGATTCGATTTTTTGGACACCAACTCCTGTGGAATTACACTCCTAAACGCCATATGCTGCGCCATGTTCGCTACAACCGCGAATGGCGTTTGAAAAACTGTTCAATGCAAGCCGATGCGCGCGCTTTTGCAATGCACGCGCGAAACTGCTGCTGATAAAGGGCAGTGGTGTCGCGGGCTTCGAAATCACCTTTACGTTCAATTCGACGTTGCCATCGCCGTCGCGGGATATGTACGCGCTCCACTCACCTTTTTCATATTGCTGATTACTGGTCACGATCCTGAATCCGCAGCGATCCGGTTCGTCGCAAACGTCGGTAACGATATTCATGGTGACAGCATCCACGATGCCGGGAATTACCTTGACCCGCTGGACAATCTGCTCTCCCGGTCTGGGGGCGCGTCTTTCGCGGATGAAATTTGCGGCTGCGTGCAACACGGACGTCGGATAAAATTTGTACCTGAGCAGGCGAATGGCCGCTCTTTCAAACACGCGGTCGTCGTTTGCCGTACCCAGCGGAATGCTGAACTCATCGATAAACCAGGAACTGTCTTTTGGTTCGTCCGATGCATAGTTCGACGATTCATCGCGCCACTGCTCAAGCACCTTGTATAATTCGACATGTTGTTTGAACCAAACGAGCATTATCGATACTGCCTCGGCTTATCTGAACGCCAGGAACTGCTCCGGCTATTCGCGATCACTTGATTTCCTGTACCCGGCTAATCCATTTGACGGACTTGGCGACAAGCATCGCCGAGGCATCGGAAGCCGACAGGGTATTATGATCTTACTGTACTGATCAGACAGTACCTTTTGCATTGCGGGCTTCGCAAGCCTCATTAGTCCACGACTGATCCTGTGGATTTCCACAATAGCCGGAGAATGTCAGTCATCTACAATAACCGCGCGATTCGTGTGGCTTGAGCAATGATGCATTTTATGGGTGTTGCGGCCATCTCCATGGGTCAAAGGCCCCTGAATGTGCGCCTGGCATGTTCGCAGGCGGACAGATCTGTTACCGAAAGATGCATGGAGCGCGAGAGCGCCGGAATTGACATCCCCGCAGCAGAAGGTGAGCATTCCCTGTAATTGTGCAGGAATCCGGTACCTCAACGGAACCGCGAAAATACGGACGGGCTAGAGCATGTTTACAGCTGACCAATTAGTGGCTCACGCAGTCGGCGACTACGTGCTGCAAAGCGAGTGGATGGCAACTGAAAAGACCAAGCGCTCGGTAGCTGCTTTGGTGCACTGCCTGACCTACCTGCTGCCATTTCTCTTCCTTACCCTGAACCCGGCCACACTGGCAGTGATTGCCGGAACCCACTTCGTGATCGACCGCTGGCATCTTGCCCGCTATGTCGTGTGGATCAAGAACCGGCCTTATCCTGGCAGCCGTCCCTGGAGCGAATGCCGAGCCACCGGCTATGCGCCGGATACGCCCGTGTGGATGGCAGGATGGCTGGTGATCGTCGTTGACAATATTCTGCATATTTCAATCAACGGACTGGCACTGCATTACCTGGGGTAATTTCAGCCCGGTGCCGCCCGGCGCAGGCGAAAAAATCTAAAAGGTGAGGCTGAAACAGGCGCCACCCGAGGGGTTGTCGGAAAGCCTGATAAATCCGCCGTGCGCGATCATCACCTGGCGGGCCAGGGCCAGCCCGACGCCGGAGCCGCCTTCTTTCGTTGTGAAAAATGGCACAAAAACCTTGGTAGCAATGTCATGCGGCACGCCGGGGCCGTTGTCGCACACCTCGATGACGACGTTGCCGCGCCGGTTCAGGCGAGCGGCAACTCTGATTGTGGCATTCTCCTGACCCTGCGTTGCCTGCCAGGCGTTGCGCAACAGGTTGAGTAAAACGGGCTCGAGAAGGTCCCTGTCTGCAGACACATCGAGACCTTTCGGT
>DATCZF010000007.1:0-2220 GCA_036526055.1 Woeseiaceae bacterium | reverse complement strand
GAAATCACCGCTGACGGGAATGGCGACATCGAATCGCAGCTCGGCGCCATCATAGGCGCGGCTGATGGATAGTGGCGCTCCCGCAATCTGCAGGCCTTCAGAATTAATGAACGACAGGATTCTGAAATACGCCTGACTCAGCGTTGTGGAAATTGCGCCTGCAGTCGGCACACTCGATGCCGAGATAAACGCAATATCCATGGGAGCAATTTCGATTTCCTCGATCTGCAGGCCGGCAAAGTCTGCGCCCGGCAGGTTTTCCGCGTAATTTTTCAGATTGCTGAGGCCGAGTTCGATCTCCGGGCCGAGCATGCGCTCCATCACCGGGCCGTTGAAACGCCAGACAATGTTTCTGCCAAAGTCGCGAAATTCGATCCAGCGGACGCTCGTACCTTGATCTGTCGTGTCGAGAACAATGCTCGACGTCGCCCTGCGTGCCCCGTCAATGTCGAGGCGGCTGACGACGCGTGAATGGGGCTCGCTATCGGTGATGGTCCTGCTGCCCACACCCGCGATGCTGCCTTGCCAGGCGAAGGTCGAACCTGCACCGCGCGTTGCGCCACTGACTGTCATGTCGACATAGGGGTCGATCTCCGGCAACGGGGACCAGGCACTGAATTGACCAGGGTTGTTGACCAGGGCAAACACGGTGGCCTGCGGCGCATCTATCACGATACTGCGTTCGATCGTGCGGGTTGCGGGCAAAAATATGCCGATTGCTATAAGCAGTGCTCCAAGCAATAGCGCAAGCAGTACTGTTTTCTTCAAAACGTTCATCGAGTCTCCGCAACCAGCTACAAACATTGTCGGTTGATACTGCGAATAGCGGGCGTTGAACCAGGAAATATGCTATCAATCGCCGCGTTTGGCACAATGTTTACAACCGAAGCCCGGATTGTACTCAGTAATCGGTGCAAAGACATTGGCTTGCAAGGGAGCAGGAAAATCCAGCGATGACTGTGCAGAATAATGATTTACCCATCGGCGTATTTGACTCGGGTGTCGGCGGACTGACGGTTTTGCATGCAATCAATGAGTTGCTGCCGTGTGAGCGCCTCCTGTACCTCGGGGATACGGCGCGTGTGCCCTACGGGACCAAAAGCCCCGAATCGATCGTCCGTTACGCAGTGCAGGCAGCCGACTTCCTGCGTGGCCAGGGGATCAAGATGCTCGTCGTCGCCTGTAATACGGCAAGCGCGGTGGCATTAGACGAACTGCGTAAAAGACTGGCGCCGCTGCCGGTGGTCGGGGTCGTCGAGCCGGGCGCGAGGACCGCGGTCGAAACCGGTCGCGGCGGGCAATACCTGGTCCTGGCAACTGAAGCAACGGTGCGCCTGGGAGCCTATCGGCGAGCGATCGGCGCCGTCGATGCGGCTGCAAGTATCGTGGAGCAGCCCTGTGAGCTGATGGTGGCATTGGCTGAGGAAGGCTGGGTCGAAGGAGCCATTCCGGAAGCCATTATTCGGCGCTACGTCGGTGAACCACTGGCGAAGATGAATCCCGCGCAGCCACGCAGCATCATCCTCGGCTGCACGCATTTTCCGCTGCTGCGAGCAGCGATTCGCCGAGTCGTTGGTGATGATGTGGCTATTGTTGATTCGGCAAGCACGACGGCGCGCAGCGTGGCTGAACTCCTGGACGAACTGGCGCTGCGGCGGCAAGGCGACAGGCCGAAGCTCAAATTGCTTGCCACCGACGGACCGCGCCGCTTCGCGCGCATTGGCAGGATGTTTCTTGCCGAGGACGTTGCCGAAAGCGATATCGAACTGGTCGATATTCAGGGCTGAAAATCGCCGCGGGCGCGAACGGCCCGCCCCATCTATGCGATAATTCGCCGGCTTAATTGCCACGAATGGAGAATTATCGTGAAGGTTCACAGCCAAATTCTGCGCATACTGCCGGCCGCTATGTTATTCCTCGCTGCCTGCCAGGATCGCGCCATTGAATCCACGGAGACGACGGAAGCAGAGCCGGCCGTGGAAGCCGCCAACCCGCGGTTTGATATCTACGCCCCGTTTACCCTTACTGCCGATTTATCGGGCTTATCCGATGCGCAGCGACAAATGATTCCCCTGCTGATCCAGGCGTCGGAAATCATGGACGACCTCTTCTGGCGACAGGCATTTGGAGAAAACCATGAACAATGGCTAGCCTCCATCGATGACGAGGCGGCACGCGAGTTTGCCCGCATCAACTATGGTCCCTGGGACCGCCTGGATA
>DATCZF010000006.1:0-2633 GCA_036526055.1 Woeseiaceae bacterium | reverse complement strand
GCGGCCCGGTGATTGCTCATTGGCTTGTTCGCCCACAAAGCGCTCGCGCAGAAACACTGCCGGAAGTATGCCGATAGAGATCACGACTGCCGCAATAATGACTGCGAGCCCCGCGGCGCCGTCAACCACGTTATCGAACAGCCTTTCGTTGTACATGATGGCGAGAAAATACGGCGAAACCATGTAGGCGAACTGGCCGATAAAGTTCTGCGTCCCCATCAGGCGCGTGCGCTCGTGGTAGTCGGGAGTGAGTTCATAACCAAGGGCTACCCAGGGCGTCGCAAACATCGTGTACGCCAGGTAGAAAATCAATGATCCCGAAAGAAAATACCAGAAGTAGAACGACTCGCTTTTTTCAGCGGGGAGTTGCCAGAGGAGCGCAAACACGATGCCGACGAGGATGGCGCCGCAAAAGATATAGGGTCGCCGGCGTCCCCAGCGGGTCCTTGTCTTGTCGGAAACAAAACCCATTATCGGGTCGGTAATGGCGTCTGTCAGGCGGGGTAGCGCACCCAGCAGTCCCACCAATGCAGGATTCATTCCAAGACCCAGATTCAATACGATTACCATGCCGCCGATTGCGGCAGCCAGCAGGTTGTTCACAAACGCTCCGAAACCGTAAATGACCTTTTGATGAAAAGGTATGCGGTCTTCCGGCGCTGTAACGTAATGATCCATTAACGGGCATCGTCAGCCAAATTGACAGCGCTGTCAAATGTTGTTAAATAAATCATTCGGGGTCGCCTGAGGGAGTTGTTGCCAATAGCTGTTATCTTTGTTTACTGTCCCATTGGTAGAACAATAACTCGCGAATCTAATGAATCCCTCTTTGTCAAAGCAAGCCGAGATAGCAGGCTCTGTCGAGCAGCAGGTCAGAGAATTGATCAGCAGGATGACGCTCGCAGAAAAAATCGGGCAAATGCGCCAGTTAAGCCTTGGCGAAGACTCGCTATCAGATCATGTCACTGACGAAATTCGTGCCGGAAGGACAGGTTCTGTCCTCAACGTGGTTTGCGCGGACGAAGTGAGGGAATTGCAGCGTATTGCTGTAGAAGAAAGTCGGCTTGGTATTCCGCTGTTATTCGGTCGTGACGTCATTCACGGCTTCAAAACAGTCATGCCAATTCCGCTGGGACAGGCGGCGACCTGGAATCCTGAGCTGGTTAAGGCCGCGGCGCGAGTGTCTGCACTCGAAGCGGCTGCGTGCGGGGTCAACTGGACCTTTGCCCCCATGATCGATGTTTCCAGGGACGCTCGATGGGGCAGAATTGCAGAGAGTTTCGGTGAGGACACTTATCTCACGAGCCAGATGGGAGTGGCTGCCATCAGGGGTTACCAGGGTGAAAACCTGGCGGCCACCGGCTCGATCGCTGCCTGCGCGAAGCACTTTGCGGGATATGGCGCGTCAGAAGCCGGGCGCGATTATGCGACGACCAATATTCCCGAAAACGAACTCCGTAACGTCTACCTGGGCCCCTTTCGAGCGGCAATCGATGCCGGTGTTTCCTCGGTGATGGCGTCTTTTAGCGACCTGAACGGAGTGCCTGCGTCCGCCAACGATTTTCTGATGACGCGAGTGTTACGCCACGAATGGCAGTTCGATGGTATCGCTGTGAGCGATTTCAACTCGATAAGCCAGCTGTGTGTGCATGGTATTGCGGAGGATGACAAAGAGGCGGCCTGCCTTGCTGTGACAGCAGGTATTGACGTGGAGATGGCGGGCGATACTTACGTCAGTTTTCTGGAACAATTGATTGAAGAGGAGCGCATCGAGGAATCGAAAATCGATGCAATGGTAGCCAACGTACTGCGCGTGAAATTTCGCCTGGGATTGTTCGAAGCACCCGCCGCCGAGGAGGATGACTTAGCTGCGAGAGTGAGTGACGATGCGCTGCGCGTGGCAAAGGAAGCTGCGCTGCAAAGCGTCGTCTTGCTGAAAAACGAGGGCGCAGTGTTGCCGCTGGCGGCGGACAGGCTGGCCTCCGTTGCGGTGATCGGGCCGCTGGCAGACGCGCCCTACGAACAGCTCGGCACCTGGATTTTCGATGGCGACCCGGGACTTTCCGTCGACTGCCTGTCAGGTATAAGAAAACTGGTTGGTGACCGCGTTGACGTGAATTACGTCAAGGCGCTTGCAAACAGCCGCAGCCGGCAAGTCGATAACGTGACCGAGGTCATGGAGACTGTCGGTCAATGCGACGTCGCCATACTGTTTCTTGGCGAAGAGTCGATACTTTCGGGAGAAGCCCACTCCCGGGCTGACATAAATCTGCCGGGGGCGCAGGCTGAGCTCGTCAAGCTCGTGCGCCAGGCTGGCAAGCCGCTCATTGCCGTCATCCTGGCGGGACGCCCCCTGACGCTCTCCAATATCGTCGACGATCTTGATGCCATACTGTATGCATGGCATCCCGGCGCAATGGGCGGGGAGGCGATCGCGGAATTACTTTTTGGCCAGGCATCGCCTTCCGGGAAGCTACCGGCTACGTTCCCGCGCATGGTCGGGCAGGTGCCGATTTATTACAACCACAAGAACACCGGAAAGCCCCCGATTGCAGGAGAAATCCTGCACATCGATGACATTGAAGAACAAGCCCCGCAGACATCGTACTGAATGTTTTCATTTCACCTGGATG
>DATCZF010000005.1:0-15907 GCA_036526055.1 Woeseiaceae bacterium | reverse complement strand
TATGTAGACCCGATGAGTATTTTGCAGATTGATCTGCTCGAGCGCTGGCGGCGGGCGAATGGCGAGGACGAAAAGATCTTCGATGCGCTGCTCGCCAGCATCAACGGCATCGCGCAGGGATTGCAGAACACGGGTTGAACTCAGCCGAGTTTTTTCAGCACCTGCCACTCGTCGGTCACGGTTTCGCTCGTGGCCTTTCCTCTTACCGAAATACCGGCCTTATGCACGGACTCAGGATCACCGGTCACCAGCGGGTGCCACTCCGGCAAATCGCGATCTTCCGCAAGACAGCGGTAAGCACAGGTCTGCGGCAGCCAGTGGAACATCTCCGGCTCATCGACGCTGAGCGTGAGACATTCCGGCACGTAGGCAAGACGACGCGGATAGTTGGTACAGCGGCAGGACTCGGTGTCGAGCAGGCGACAGGCGATGTCGGTGAAATAGACTTCGCCGGTATCTTCGTCCTCGACTTTCTTCAGGCAACACAGGCCGCAGCCGTCGCAGAGTGATTCCCACTCCTTGCGGCTCATTTCCTCGAGCGATTTCGTTTCCCAGAATTTTTCTTCCATCGAAAAATAATCGACCCGTATCGTGGTTCCTGCCATAGTTTAACCACAAGCAGCATGTGCGAGACAATGCCGAGAGCTCACTTCTTTGCAAATTAGTCACCGAGCAGTGAATTGACAATGAAAGCTGTTTTTCTCGATTTTGCGACCGTAGGCCCTGCGGATCTCGATGCGACCCCGCTCACCCGCCTGTTGCCGACTATCGAACTCCGTGATTCGACACCCGCGAAAGATGTTGTCGAAACGGTAGCCGATATGGATATCGTGCTCACGAACAAGGTGAAACTCGGCGCCGCCGTCCTTCGCGAAGCGCGCGCATTACAGTTTATCGGGCTGACGGCCACGGGCACCGATAACGTCGACCTGGCGTACGCAACCCGGCATGGCATTGCCGTTTGCAACATTCGCGCTTACTGCACACAGTCGGTCGTCGAACACGTGTTTGGCGTATTGCTGAAGCTGACCCACTCGATCGACCAGTATGAACAGGCCGTGCGCGATGGCGACTGGGCCGAGTCGACCGAGTTTTGCCTGCTGAACCACCCGCTGCGCGAACTATCGTCCATGACCCTCGGCATCGTGGGTTACGGCGAACTCGGTCAGGGTGTTGCGCGCATGGCGGAACACTTCGGCATGCGGGTGCTGATCAGCGAGCGCCCCGGCGGCGACAGGGGCGAGCACGGCAATCGCGTGCCGTTTGCCACGTTGCTGCAGCAAAGCGATGTGATATCGCTGCATTGTCCGCTCAACGACGCGACCCGGAACCTGTTTGGCGCTGCGGAGTTCGCTGCGATGAAACCGAATGCCATCCTGATCAACACGGCACGCGGCGGCCTGGTCGATTCCGCCGCGCTGGTCGAGGCGCTCAGGAGCGGGCAAATATTTGGCGCGGGCATTGACGTGCTGCCGCAGGAGCCGCCGGTGGATGGTGATCCGCTGATTGACTACCGGGCGCCGAACCTCGTGCTCACGCCGCACATTGCGTGGGCCACACGTGAAGCGCGCCAGCGCGCCATCGATGAAATTGCCGCCAATGTCGAGTCGTTCCTTGCCGGAGGCCGGCGCAACCGCGTGAACTGACGTTTGGGCGAATGCTCAGGCGCCGATGATCTGCCGCGCCCAGTGAACCACCAGGCGCACCCGCGCCGTGGCCAGGTCGTGCGCCGTATCGAAATCCACCCAGCGGTACTCGTGATGCTCGGGCCGGCCGAGCTCGGGCACGATCCCCATGACGATCTCTCGCTGCTCCGTGCGGCCCAGGAAATACCGCGATACCTTGCCATGGTTATACGGTCCGCTGTCGATAAAGCGCTCGCCCCAGTCGAGGTGCACGGTCGTAATGGAGGTTTCCTCCGCCACTTCGCGGCGCGCAGTACCAAGCGGCGTCTCCCCGGCCTCACTGACGCCCTTGGGAAAATCCCAGTGGCGGTAGGCGCGCAGCATCAGGGTATGCCAGCCCTGCGGCACTTGCCGCACGACCACGAAGCCGCAAGACAGGATGGCAGGCGGCTGCTCGCTCACTGGCTTTCCCGCAGCACGTCAACCGGTGGCGCATTGATCGCGCCGCGCGCCGCCAGGAAGCCGCTGATGCAAACGACCGCGAGCCCGCCACCCAGGCCACTCAGCCACAGCGCCGGACTGAACTGGTAGTCGAGTTCGAAAACCCGGCTCGTCAGCTGCCATGCCAGCACCGATGCACCAACCGCCGCCAGCAGCCCGGCCGCCACGCCAAGCGCCGCGAATTCCGTCAGGATGCCGTACAGCACGACCCGCCGCCGAACACCGAGCGCGCGCAGCATCGCGCTTTCGTAACGGCGCTCATCGATCGTCGACTGCACGGCCGCAAACAGCACGGCGATGCCGGCGGCCAGCGTAAACAGGAAGACCGTCTGCACCGCGAGGCTTGCCTTGTCGAGGATGTTACGAATCTGCGCCAGCACGGCGTCGATATCGATCACCGATACGCTCGGGTGCGCGCGCACCAGCTCCGGCAGCATCGACTTCCTGTCGTCCGGAATGCGCAGGCTGGTTACATAAGTCGACGGAAAGCCGTCCAGCGCGCCGGGCGAGATGACCATGAAGAAATTTGGCTGGAACGAATCCCAGTTCACCTCGCGAAAACTCGTGACGCGCAATTCGAGCTCCTGCCCCGCGATCAGGAACCGCAGTCGGTCGCCGAGCGCCAGGCCCATTTCGCGCGCCGCATCGGCTTCAACCGAGACCAGCGGCTCGCCGCGGTAGTCGGCCGGCCACCACTCACCCTCGGTGAGCGTATTGGTCTCGCCAAGCTGCGTGCGCCAGGTCAGGTTGGCCTCGCGGTTGGCCATGCCGCTGCCTTCCGGATCGGGATACTCGCGAGTCTTTACCGATTCGCCGTTGATTTCGGTCATGCGGGCGCGCACGAGCGGCACGAACTCCGGCACCTCGAGGCCGGCCGCCGCAAACGCTGCCCCGACCGCGTCGCGTTCGTGTGTCTGAATATTGATGAAGAAGTGGTTTGGCGCGTCCTCGGCGATACTCTGCCGCCAGCTTTGCAGCAGGTCGGTGCGCACGATCGACAACAGCAACAGCACCGTCAGGCCCAGGCCAAACGCGACGACCTGTACCGTGCTGTCGCGCCCGCGGCGCGCAACATTGGCGAGCCCGTAACGCCAGGCGACGCCGACGCCGCCGCGAAACCGCCCCATCAGTGCAACGAGGAGGCGCCCGGCAAGAAACAGCGCGGTCGAAATCAGCAGCATGCCACCGAGGACGATCAGCAGCAGGCGTGCATCGCCGATCGCCAGGTACAGCAGCCCGCCCACCGCGGCAATCGCGAGAAATGCCACGAGCAGGCGCGAAGGCGCCACCGGCACGATGTCGTGGCGCAGGACGCGCAACGGCGGCGTATTGCGCAGCTCGAGCAGCGACGGCAGCGCAAAGCCAACCAGCAGCAGAAAAGCGCTGCTGCTGGCGAGCCAGACCGGGGCCAGGCTCACGGCCGGCAGGTCATCGGCAATAATCCCGGAAAGAAAACCGGCCAGCGTTTCCTCTGCGAGGTAGCCGGTGATGCAGCCGAGAATTACGCCGATGGCGCCGAGCAGCAGAAGCTGCAGCGACGCGACCGACACAACGAAACCCTGGGTGGCGCCGATGCTTTTCATCAGCGCTACCGTATCCATGCGCCGCTGCGCAAAACGCCGCGCTGACATTGCGATCGCCACGGCACTCAAGAGCACGCTGATGACCGCGGTCAGCGACAGAAATCGTTTCGAGCGATCGACGGCAGACATGACCTGCTCGCCGCGATCGGCCTGGTTGCTGACCTGAATCGACTCGGGCAGTTCGTCCTCGAGCGCCGCCTCGTACTCTGTGACGGCGCGCTCCTCGCCGGCGACCAGCAGCGCATAGCTCACCCTGCTGCCTACCGAGATCAGCCCGGTATCCGGCAGGTCGTCAATATTCACGATCAGGGTCGGCGCGAGCGACGAGAAACCGGCTGACTGGTCAGGCCGGTAGGTCAGTACCGCGCTGATCAGGAATACCGAGTTGCCAAGCTCGATGCGATCGCCGACATTCGCGTCCAGGCGCGACAAGAGCGCCCGGTCCGCCCAGACTTCGCCACGGTCAGGAATGTGCGTGACTGCCAGCTGCTCACCGAAAGGCCGGTCCGCGATACGCAGCTGGCCGCGCAGCGGATAGCCGGCAGAGACTGCCCTGATGGTCGACAGCGCGTTGCTGTCGCCGAGAAAAACGACGCTCGGAAACGTCAGCATGTCAGCGACCTCGAGGCCCAGCGCGGTGGCGCGTTCGCGCCACTCATCCGGGATCGGGTCAGGTGCGCGCAGCCGAACATCCGCCGCCAGCACTTCGTTCGCCTGCCGCTCTACGGCCCGGCCGATACGGTCGGTGAGGAAGCCGACGGCGGTCAGCGCGGCAACAGCCAGGGTTATCGCGCTCAGCAGGACGAGCAGCTCTCCCGAGCGCAGCTCGCGTCCAAAACTTCGCAAGGCAAAACTGAGGACCTTCATGCGCCCACGTAGCGGTCTGATTCGAGCTGGCCGGCCTCCAGGCTGATCACGCGATCACAACGGCTGGCCAGCGCTTCGTCGTGGGTAACAAGCACCAGGGTCGTCGAGGAGTTGCGATTCAGCTCGAACAGCAGGTTGATGATGCGTTCGCCGGTACGGGCATCCAGGTTACCGGTGGGCTCATCGGCGAACAGCACGGCCGGCTCGGTGGCATACGCGCGCGCGATTGCCACGCGCTGTTTCTCGCCGCCCGACAACTGCGCCGGGTAGTGGCTCCAGCGGTTGGCGAGGCCGACCTTGTCGAGAATTTCCCTGGCCCGCGTGCGCGCCGCGCCGATACCGGCGAGCTCCAGCGGCAGCATGACGTTTTCGAGCGCATTCAGCGACGGCACCAGGTGGAAGGACTGGAATACAAAACCCACGTTGGATGCACGCATCAGGGCGCGGCCGTCCTCGTCCAGCGAGTCCAGCGAGATGCCCTTGAGTTCCACGTGTCCGCCGGTTGGCAAATCCAGCCCGGCCATAAGCGCCAGCAGCGTCGATTTGCCGGCGCCGGACGCGCCGATGATAGCGACGGACTGTCCTTCGACGATATCGAAACTCACGCCCTCGAGGATGGTTAACTTGCCCTCGGGACTGCTTACCTGTTTACTGATATTTTTTGCAGCAAGAACGACGTTACTTTCGGTACCCTGATTCGACATGCGTAATCTTCTTTTCTCTTCGTTGGTTTTTCTGGCGTCCGCGGCACACGGTGGCGAAGACGGCACGATCATGGTGTTCGGCGACAGCCTCAGCGCCGGCTACGGAATTGATATTGACCAGTCCTGGACTCATTTGTTGCAACAGCGACTGCATAACGAAGGTTACGAGTATACGGTCGTCAACGCCAGCATCAGCGGCGATACAACCGAGAGCGGCGCCGCCCGCATCGGTCCGGCGCTGGAAAAATTCGCGCCGACGCTGGTGATCCTGGAGCTGGGCGGCAACGACGGCCTGCGGGGCATTCCGCTGGAGCGCATGCAGGACAACCTGCTGAGCATCGTGAATCAGTCGAAGGCGGCCGGCGCCGCGGTCATCCTGCTCGGGATTCGCATTCCGACCAACTACGGGCCGCGCTATACTGAGGCCTTCGAAGCGGTATTTCGGGACATCGCAACGCAAACCGAAACGCCGTGGATAGAGTTCTTTATCGAAGGCGTGGCGTTGAGGCCGGAACTGATGCAAGACGATGGCATTCACCCTAACGCCGAAGCACAACCCGTACTGCTCGATAATGCTTGGCCCATTATTCTGCAAGCGCTGCGGCTGCCGACTGACACCGGCAGCTGAGACAGGCACGTGCCGTCCGCTCGAAAAAAAACCGGCAGCACCGTGTCCGCAGGCGCGATAACTACACATAGAAAATAACGCTGCAGGCAGGATAAGTTCATGGAAAAAATCTGGTTGAAGTCCTACCCCAAGGGTGTTCCCGAGGAAGTTCCCGAGAGCCAATACCGTTCGCTGCGCGACATGCTCGACGCGGCATTTGCCGAACATGCGGACAATCCCTGCTACGCCAACCTCGGCACAACGCTGACGTTTGCCGACATAGAGCGCTTGTCCCGACAATTCGGCGCTTATCTGCAGAAGACGCTCGGCCTGACCAGGGGCGAGCGCGTCGCGATCATGATGCCCAACGTGCTGCAATACCCTGTCGTCCTGTACGGCATACTTCGCGCCGGGTTGGTCGTCGTCAACGTCAATCCGCTGTATACGGCACGCGAGCTGAAACACCAGCTGAGCGACTCCGGCGCCAGGGCGATCGTCATCCTGGAGAACTTTGCACACGTGCTCGAGGAAGTCATCGACGATACCGAAATCGAGCAGGTCATGACGACGCGCATCGGCGACATGCACCCGTGGCCGCGCAGCACATTCCTGAATTTCGCCGTCAAACACATCAAGAAGCTGGTCCCGCCATTCAGCCTGCCGGGCGCCATCACGCTCGATCACGCGCTCAAACAGGGCGCTGATCAGACGCTGGAGCACGTCGAGATCGGCCTGGCGGACCTCGCCTTTCTGCAGTACACGGGTGGCACGACCGGGCTCTCCAAGGGCGCGATGCTGAGCCACCGCAATCTTGTCTACAACGTCGAGCAGGCGATCGCCTGGACGGCGGACTCGCTGACCGAGTTCGAAGGCGAGGAGCTCATCGCCATCGCCGCACTGCCGCTGTATCACTCCTTTGCCCTGCAGGCCAATGCGCTTTGCATCATGGTCCAGGGCGGGCTCAATGTGCTGATCACCAACCCGCGCGACTTCCCGGCCTTCGTCAAGCAGATAGCGCCTTACCGCTTCAGTTACTTCAATGCGGTCAACACGATGTTCGTCGCGCTATTGAATACGCCGGGCTTCGACAAGCTCGACTTCAGCGGATTGCGGCTGACGATCGGCGGCGGCATGGCCGTGCAGGAGCCTATCGCGCGCAAGTGGAAGGAAATTACCGGCACCGTCATCGTGCAGGGTTACGGCCTGACCGAGACCTCGCCCACGGCGGTCGTACACCTGGTCGACTCGGAACGCTTCGATGGCTCCATCGGCCTGCCCGTGTCTTCGACGCTCATCAAGATCTGTGACGACGACGGCAACGAGTTGCCGATCGGCGAGCTCGGCGAGATTTGCATCAAGGGCCCACAGGTCATGGAGGGCTACTGGAAGCAGCCGGAAGAAACCGCGAAGGTCATGTTGCCCGGCGGCTGGCTGCGCACTGGCGATATCGGCCGCATGGACCAGGGCGGCTTCATCTATATCGAGGACCGCAAGAAGGACATGATCCTCGTCGGTGGCTTCAATGTGTACCCGAACGAGATCGAGACCGTTGCAGTAGAACTCGACGGCGTTGTTGAAGCCGCGGCAGTTGGCGTGCCGGACGAAAAATCCGGCGAACGCGTGTACCTGTTTGTCGTCAGGAACAAGCCGGAGCTGACAGAGGCGCAGATCATCGAGCACTGCCGCAAGAGCCTGACGGGCTACAAGGTGCCGCGCAAAATCATCTTCCGCGACGACCTGCCAAAAACCAACGTCGGCAAGATTCTCAGGCGCGAGCTGCGCGAGGAAGCCATCGCGGCCGCCTCGTCCTAGGTTTTCAGCTACTCGGTCGCCTCGTGGTAGGCGGGGCTCAGGCGGTGTACCGCGTCGACCATCGCCTCGACATGCTCGGGGTCGATGTCCGGCGTGATGCCGTGGCCGAGGTTGAACACGTGGCCGGGGCCTGTCCCGTAACTTGCCAGGACCTCGGCAACTTTTTCCTCGATCACGGCGGGCGGCTCGCGCAGCACTGACGGGTTCAGGTTGCCCTGCAACGCCACGCGGTCCTGCGTGTATCGGCGCGCGGTCGCCAGGTCGGTCGTCCAGTCAACCCCCAGCGCATCACACCCTGTGCCCACCATGTCGGCCAGCAGCGGCCCGGCACCCTTGGTGAAGAGGATCACCGGAATCTTCTCGCCATCGACCTCGCGGGTCAGGCCATCGACGATTTGCTGCATGCTCGCCAGCGAAAAGCGGCGGTAATCGTCGGCTTCGAGCGCGCCGCCCCAGGTGTCGAATATCATCACGGCCTGCGCGCCGGCAGCGATCTGGGCGTTCAGGTAATTGGTCGTCGTTTGCGCCACTGTACCGAGCAGCTGCTCCAGCACGGCCGGCTGTTCCTTCATCAGGCCCTTGATGCGCGGGAATTCGCGGCTGGAGCCGCCTTCCACCATGTAGGTTGCGACGGTCCAGGGGCTGCCGGCAAAGCCAATCAGCGGCACCATGCCATCGAGCTCGCGGCGAATCAGCGACACCGCGTCGGTCACGTAGCCGAGCTCCGCCGCGATATCGGGCACGGCAAGGTTGCGAATCTCGGCCTCGCTGCGCACGGGATTGCGAAACTTGGGGCCCTCGCCGGTCTCGAAGTACAGGCCGAGACCCATCGCGTCGGGCACGGTCAGAATATCGGAGAACAGGATTGCAGCATCCAGCCGGTAGCGGCGCAGCGGCTGCAGCGTGACTTCGCAGGCCAGCTCCGGGTTGGAGCACAGGCTCATGAAGTCGCCAGCCTCTTCGCGCGTGGCACGGTACTCGGGCAGGTAACGACCGGCCTGGCGCATGATCCACATCGGTGTACGTGGCACGGGCTTGCGCAACAGGGCGCGCAGGAACAGGTCATTTTTCAGTGGTGCATGCATCAGGCTTCTCCAAACTGGCGGGCGATCGTCGCCTGGATACTCTCCGCGGCAGCGCGCGGGCTGGCCGCATCGCGTATCGGACGACCGACGACGATGTAATCGGCGCCATTGGCAAAAGCCTGCTCGACGCTGACCACCCGTTTCTGGTCATCTTCCGGGCGGTTATCCACCGGACGTATACCCGGCGTAACGACGAGCAACTTTGAGTCGATATATTCACGTAATTTGGGCGCTTCCAGGCCCGACGAGATCACGCCGTCGCAGCCGCTTTCCAGTGCGCGCCGTGCCCGTGACAGCACCAGCGCCTCGACGTCGCAGGCAAAGCCGAGATCATCCAGGTCGCCGCGATCGAGACTGGTCAGCACCGTGACCGCCAACACCTTGAGATAGTCGCCCTTGTTGGCCGCAGCCGCTTCCATGATGGCCTGGTTGCCGTGCACGGTGACGAAACTGGCGCCGCGGTCCTGGAGCTGGCGTACGGCGGAACCCACGGTTGCCGGGACATCGAAAAACTTGAGGTCGGCAAACACCTGCTTGTCGCGCGCCAGCATCCACTCGAGCAGCTCGAAATAACCGCCGCTCATCATCAGCTCGAGGCCGAGCTTGTAGAAGGTCACGGCATCGCCGAGTTCTTCCGCCAGGGCGCGGGCGCGATCGCAATCGGGTACGTCCATCGCAAAAATCAGGCGATCAGACGATTTGATGTCCTTGTGAGTCACTGTTTCTCCGTACGTGCGAATAGAGTCGCGGCGCATTCTAACATTGCTGCCGCCGTGTCTCGCCCGTGATTTTTACGTAGTGAGCCTGCGGTGTTCGGATATGGCAAAACGATCGGTCATGCCGGCAATGTAATCGGCGACGATGCGCGCCCTGCTCGCTGCGTTGCCCTCGGCCAGGTGTCGCAGTGCCGGGCCGGAATACTCGTCCGTCATGCTGGCGGGATTGTCCATGTACGCGTCGAACAGCTCCTTTACCGTTTGCCGCGCACGGGAGGTCATGCTGAGTACCTTCTCGTGGCGGTACAGGCTGCCGTTGAGAAAGCCTTTGAGCTGCTGGTGCTTTTCCAGCACTTCAGCACTGAACGACACCAGCGGACGCGGTTGTGCGCGCACCTCGTCGATCGACGCGGGACGCGCCTCATCGATGCGCCGCTGCGTTTCCGTAATCAGGTCGGTGACCACGTAATTGATCATGCGTCGAATGACCTCGTAGATCAGCCGGCGGTCCTCGAGCGCCGGGTATAGACGGTGCACTTCGACATATTGTTCCTCGAACAGGGCCTGTTGCCGCAGCATGTCGAGACTGATCAGGTGAGCGCGAAAGCCATCGTCGACGTCGTGATTGTTGTAGGCAATGGCGTCCGCAATGTTGGCGAGCTGCGCCTCGAGACCCGGCTGCTGCTTTTTGAGAAAGCGTTCGCCGAGCTCGCCGAGTTCGCGCGCATTGCGTTGCGAACAATGTTTCAGGATGCCTTCACGCGTTTCATACGTCAGGTTCAGTCCGGCGCGGTTCGCGTACTTTGCCTCGAGGACATCAACCACGCGCAGTGACTGCAGGTTGTGTTCGAAGCCGCCGTAGTCGCGCATGCAGGCGTTCAGTGAATCCTGCCCGGCATGACCGAAGGGCGTGTGGCCGAGATCATGGGCAAGTGAAATCGCCTCGACCAGCGACTCGTTCAGGCCTAGCGCCAGCGCGACCGAGCGCGCGATCTGCGCCACTTCCAGCGAGTGCGTCAGGCGGGTGCGGTACAGGTCGCCCTCGTGGTTGACGAACACCTGGGTCTTGTAGACCAGCCGGCGAAAGGCCGTTGAATGAACGATGCGGTCGCGGTCCCGCTGGTATTCGCCACGGTACGCGGTGGGTTCTTCCGCGTATTGCCGGCCGCGACTCTGCGATTCGTGCGCGGCGTAAGGCTTGAGGCCCGGCTGTTGCGACAGGTTCATGGCACGGCTAACCGCTTGCCCAGGCGAGCACCCGGGCAAGCGCCTGTGCGTCATAGTCGCTGGTTACTCGCGCGTTGCCGATGCCGTCAAGCAGGACCAGCCGTTGCCGGCCACCCTCGACTTTCTTGTCCATGGCCATCGCCTCCGCCAGCGCTTTTGCGCCGACCGCGGGAGGCCGTGTCGGCAGCCCGGCAGACTGCAGGAGTTTCTCAATGCGCTCCCGGTCAGCATCCGCCAGCGCGCTCAGTTCGGCGGCCATGACCATGCCGGCAGCGACAGCTTCGCCGTGCAGCCAGTTGCCGTAGCCCGCGGTGCTTTCGATCGCGTGCGCAAACGTGTGGCCGAAATTCAACAGGGCGCGCTTGCCGCTTTCGCGTTCGTCTTCGGCAACGATCGCCGCCTTGATTTCACAGGAGCGTAGGATTGCCTGCGCAAGCGTTTCGCTGTCTTTCGCCAGCAACGCCTCAAGGTTGCGCTCGATCCACGCCGTGTAATCAGCATCGGCGATCAGGCCGTGCTTGATCACTTCCGCGAGCCCGGCCCGAAACTCCCGGTCCGGCAGCGTTTGCAGGATATCCGTATCGATCAGGACCAGGCGCGGCTGGTGAAATGCGCCGATCAGGTTCTTGCCCTCAGGATGGTTGACGCCGGTCTTGCCGCCGATCGATGCGTCCACCTGGGCGAGCAGCGTCGTCGGCACCTGGATGAAATCGATACCGCGCATGTAACAGGCGGCCGCGAAGCCCGTCATGTCGCCGATCACGCCGCCGCCCAGGGCCAGCAGCAGCGAATCGCGCCGCGCCTCGTTGAAAACCAGGCTGTCGATGATCGCCTCAACGGTGTCCAGCGTCTTGTACGCCTCACCGTCGGGCAGCGACAGGGTGCTGCTGGTGCAGCCGGGCAGGCAGGCGCGCAACTTGTCTCCCCACAGGGGTTCGACGGTATCGTTACTGACGATCAGGCAATCTGCCCCTCGCAGCTCCGATGCCAGGTCGTAGCCGCCACCCAGCAGGCCGCTGCCGATCACGATCGGGTAGCTGCGACGGCCCAGCTCGACATTCAACGTGTGCTTTACACCCAAGGCTCTTTCCCGGAAATTACCAGCCCTCAAGGTTACCCGATTTGCCGCCGCAGTAGCAGCGACCCGATGAGTAATCAGAGTGCGCGGCGTATTTCCTCGGCGACGGCGGCCACCCGGCGGCGGTCCGTCTCAACGGTGATGTCAGCGATCTGCTGGTACAGGGGCTCCCGCGCCTCCAGGAGTTTGCGCAGCACGTCCTCGCGATCGCCGCCGGCGAGCATTGGGCGCTCCCTGCCGCGGCGTGTGCGTTCCAGCTGTTGTTCAACACTCGTGCGCAGATAGACCACGAAGCCACGGGCCGCCAGATGCTGACGGCTGTCCGCGTCCATCACTGCGCCACCGCCCGTCGCCAGCACGATCCCCTCGCGCTGCGACAGCTCATCGATCACCGCAGCTTCGCGCTTGCGGAAACCCGCCTCCCCCTCTTTCTCGAAGATAAAGGCTATGTCCACCCCGGTACGTGCTTCGACTTCATCGTCACTGTCAACGAACTGCAGCTGCATGCTGCGGGCCAGCTGCCTGCCGACAGCCGACTTGCCTGCGCCCATCGGCCCTACGAGAAAAATATTTTTCGGGTGCGCCATCGATCCTTGTTTCCGTTAAAGCAGAAAGCCAACCCGAGGGTTGGCTTTCTGTCTGGCATTTCCAGCTGGAAATGCTCCTTATCAGTAGATGCTGGAGCCTTCCGTGAGGATCTTCGGTGTTACGAAGATCAGCAGCTCAGCCTTGTTGGCCGTGCGCTGCTTGTTACGGAACAGGGCACCAATGCCCGGCAGATCACCGAGTACGGGCACCTTGCTGATTGTCTCACGCTGCTCGGTTTCATAAATGCCACCGAGAACAACGGTCTGCCCATCGCGCACCAGTACCTGGGTTTCGATCGCACGAGTATCGATACTCGGGACGAAGCCGCCGGTCGCGCTCGGCACCAGCTCACCAACGTTATCCTTGCTGACACGCAGGTCCATGATGATGTTGTCATCCGGCGTGATCTGCGGTGTCACGGTCAGGCTCAGCACTGCCTTCTTGAACTGTGTCGTGGTAGCGCCCGAGGAAGCTGATTCCTGGAACGGGATTTCGACACCCTGTTCGATGCTGGCTTCCTTCTGGTTGGCCGTGATTATGCGTGGCGTGGAGACGATTTCGCCGCGGCCTTCCGCCTGCAGGGCCGACAGCTCGAGATCCACGATGAACTCGGTTTCCAGCACCGCCAGCGCGATTCGGCCGGCCGGGTTATTTACCGGCAGGTTGACCGCGTAACGATTGTTGATCGTCGGCATCTCGACCGGGAACGGCGAACCCGTACTGACACGGTTCTCCAGGCCCGAGCCCACGATGACGTCACTGCCTGCGCCGCTGCCGGTAATCGACACCAGGCCATCGGTGCTGTCTTCTTCCACCGCCGTCAGGCCGAGACGCACGCCCAGCTCATGGCTGAAGTCATCGCTGACCACGACGATGCGGGACTCGATCAATACCTGGCGAACCGGAATATCCAGTGTGCTGACCAGGCGGCGAATGTCTTCCAGGCGCTCTGCCGTATCCTGCACCAGCAGCGTGTTGGTACGCTCGTCGATACCGACAGTACCGCGTTCCGACAGCATCGAGTTGTCGCCGCTGGATGTGCTGATTAACGCAGCCAGGTCCGATGCCTTGGCGTAGTTAACCTGCAGGAATTCCGAATACAGGGGTTCGAGTTCCTGAATGGCCTGGCGAGCCTCGAGATCGGCGGTTTCGCGCGCGGCAATTTCATCCGCCGGCGCAACGATGATGACGTTGCCGTTCTGGCGCATGTCCAGACCCTTGGTCGTCATGACAATATCGAGTGCCTGGTCCCAGGGGACGTTCTTCAGGCGCAGCGTGACATTACCCTGGACAGTATCCGACACCACGATGTTGCGGCCGGAGGTTTCCGCCAGCAGCTGCAGTACAGCGCGGGTTTCGATGTCCTGGAAATTCAGCGTCAGGCGCTGGCCCGTGTATTCCTTGTTTTCGTCAAACAGGCTCGATGCCTGCAAGGTCGTATCGTCGACCGGGTTGATTTCGATCGTGAATACGTTGTCCGACTGGTACGCAACCTGCTCGAACTTGCCATCAGCGGCAATCACCAGGCGAACATTATTGTCTGCGCGCAAAGTATCGACCGTCGTCACGGGGGTTGCAAAATCGACGACGTCGAGGCGGCGCATCAACTCGGCCGGCAGGCTGACATTCTTGAATTCGGCAATGACGCGGTTGCCTTCCTGGCGAATATCGACCGGTGTCGACGGGTCACTCAGGTCAACGGTTACGCGGCCACCACCCTCGCGGGTACGGCGGAAATCCACGGAATCCACGCTGCGGCTTCCTGCGCTCGCATAAGAGCGCGGCGCCGGACTCGCTGTAGCGCCCGCGAAGCGTGTTACACCGTCATCCACCATGGCGTCGCCCAATGTAATCACGACGCTGTTGCCCTCGCGACGCATGTCATAGGGAACCATGGAATCGAGGTTCAGGACGACGCGTGTACGACCGTTGGCCTCCGCAGTAAGCACGGTGTTCAGCGGCCCCAGGTCGACATCCTGCCTGCGCGAGGACATGCCAAGCACGGTATCCGGAAGGTCGAGAGCAATTCGCGCCGGATCCTCGATCGTGAAAGCAAGCGGTTCGGGCGCCATGCCGCTCGTAATGAGCTTAACCTCGACGCGCTGTCCCGGAAGGCTCTGAACCTGGATGTCCTGCAGTCGGTTATTGTCTTGTGCCTGCACAGACAGCCCCAACAGCAGCAGAAACAGGATTTGTGCTACAGAGCTCAGTCGCAACCCCGGAACCGACCGTCGGTATTGTTTGCCGATCGTCGGCCATTTAATGAGCATCATTCCAAATTCTCCCAGTTCCATTCAGGTTTCAGTCGGCCAAACCAATGGCGGCCTGCCTTTCCACATAGCCGCCAATCCCGTCTGAAATAATTTCTATCAGTTTAATTTCGGATTCTTCGATTATTTCGATACGGCCATCGTTCTGGCCCAGGTAATTACCCGGCACGACGCGATGGATCAATCCGTCGGAGGTCTGCACCAGGCCGTAATTCACTTCACCCAGTTGCAGCGTGCCCACCATACGCAGGGTATCCAGCGGGAACTGCTCCAGGTATTCGCGGCTGCGCTCGGCGCTCGGCCGTATGGTGCTACCGGATGCTGCAGAGGCCTGCGGCGTATCGGGCACAAACGGTGAGCGCAGACCCTCGCGATCAGCAACATAGGTAAATGTTTCGTACGGCCTGATCTCTGGTAACGGCTCAATTCGACCGCCGGGCCGTGACAGCACCTCGTTGATGTCCGCGTCCAGCTTGGCCATGTCGTTACCGCAGGCAGCAAGCCCCGCGACCATCGCAACAAGCAGCAGGATTCTGCCCTGTCTCAAGGAAGCGCTCATTGGATTGCCTCCTCTTCAAGATAACGATAGGTTTGTGCGGTCACTTCGATTGACAGCTCGTTGTAGCTGTCTTTTGCCTCTGGCGTGATGTTGATGTTGTGCAACGTCACGATACGCGGCAACGCGGCGATGCCGCTGACAAAATTGGCAATCTCGTGGTAGCCGCCACTCAGCCGAATCTTGATCGGCTTCTCGGCGTAGAAATCGCGTTGTATTTCCGGCTGCGGCTCGAACAGCTTTTCCTGCAAGCCCGCCGCCAGGCCGGTCTGTGAAATATCCACGATCAGGCTGGGAATTTCCGTCTCTCCGGGCAGCTGGCGCAGCATCGTACCGAAAGATTGTTCCATCTGTTCGAGCTGGGTCTTGTAAGCGTCATAGTTAGCCGCTTTTTTCTGCTTGTTCTCAAACGTGATCCAGAGGTTCGCCTCTTCGGCCTTGACGCGGTCCAGTATCGGCGCCTTGTCCTGAATGATCGTCATGTAAAAACCAGCGCCGACCACGATCACGAACAGGATCACAATCAGGGCAGCACGAAACGGAAACGGCCAGCGCCCGATATCATTGATGTCAAGTTGCTGGAGGTCGTCGATGATACTCATCCCTCATCTCCCTGGTCATCCGTCTTCCCCACTTGCTTGATATTCACTACGAACTCAGCTTGTCGAGACGGCCCGACTTCGGTCGT
>DATCZF010000004.1:0-12149 GCA_036526055.1 Woeseiaceae bacterium | reverse complement strand
TGAGGCACTGGCCGGAAGACCGCTGCGCCGCTGGATGTATAACTGGGTACTGGCGCGAGCCAGGCATCGCGTGCGTGATCGTGAAAACCTGCGTTTCGAACGCACGCGCGTCTATGGCAGAGTCCGACAGATATTTGTCGAAATTGGCAGGCGCCTCGCTGAGCGCAAAGAACTCGACAAGCCAAATGACATTTTTTATCTTGAATTGAACGAAGTACGTGGTCATGTTTACGGGAATGGCGCCGCAGAAAATGTAATGGACGTAGTGCGCACGCGGCGACTACAGTATCGGGCATACCGGAACGAAGCGGACTTGCCGCGACGGTTTGTTACCTGCGGTCCACCGTCGTCACCCGGGGCAATGATCGAGACTGCTGCAGCGGATGCGGGGGCGGGACTTGACCGCAGAGAAGGGCAAGGTTGTTCCGCCGGCATCGTGCGCGGGCGCGTAGCGATCGTTCGGGATCCGCGCAGCGCCAGGATCAGGCAAGGCGATATCGTCGTTGCGGAAAGAACCGATCCCGGCTGGGTAACGGTTTTTCCATTGGTCGGCGGAATGATTATGGAACGGGGAAGTTTGTTGTCGCACTCCGCAATTGTGGCGCGAGAAATGGGCATACCGGCTGTCGTCGGCGTGGACAATGCCTGCAACTGGCTGCAGGATGGAGAGTGGGTGGAAATAGATGGTGCCAAAGGCGTGATTCGACGATTGAACGGTAACGAGGCTGCTGCGTGACGCAGTCCGAAAGAACGGTAAGGTTTTTTTGGCGAAATCGAATACCGCTTTTTATTCTCAGCCTGATTGTCTGGGGGCTTTCAGTCGTGGCGCTGGAGAATCTCCGCGTCGCCAATTCCCTTGATGTCTGGTATCCGCTGGGTTCCACGGAGCTGCGACGTTACGAGTCTTTCAAGAAACTCTTCGGCAACGATGAGTTTGTGGTTGTCGCTGTCACGCATGATCAATCGTTCGAGTCCGAAGATGGTCAGGAGCTTCTCGAAACCTGCACGGAGCGGTTCTACGACATCGATGGCGTAGCAACGATCACCAGCCTGCTGACGGTGCCGTCGTCAATGCGGGATGTGCGGGCGCGGCTGCTCAGCGACGACGGGCAGACCACCATAATCCTGATGCAAATGATGGGGGGGCCGGAAGCCGAGGAAGCGCGTCCCCTGGTATTGGCCGAAATTCGCGCCGCCATCGATGAAATGGGCTTGCAGGCAAAACTTGCGGGCAACGGTGTCATCTACGATGCGCTGAACCAGGCATCGACAACCGGCGCAAGGGAATTGCTGGTCAGTGCCCATATCGCAATGTTCGTGTTGCTGGCTATTTTCTACCGCCGGTTTGTTGCGGTCGTGGCAACCCTGCTGGCCGTCATTATGGCGACAAGCTGGATGATGGGCATCTACGCGCTGATGGACCGGCCGCTCAACATGGTAACGATGGCGTTACCAACGCTGGTGCTCGTAATGGGTGTGGCGAATTGCGCCCACTTGCTACGCAGCGTGGCACGGATGCCGGATAAGGGAGATCACCAGGAGAGGGTCATCGCGGGTCTCGCCAAAACAGCGTGGCCCTGCTTCGTAACATCAATCACTACTGCAGTAGGTTTTTTGAGCCTGTCGGTGGCTCCGCTGCCGGTTATCGCCGATTTGGGCATGTATGGTGCCGCGGGCATGATTTTCGCACTGGTCGCATCCTTCATTGTCGTGTCATTCTTTCTCGGTTGGCGGGCCTGTGTGCCGCAGTATTCGCCGGGCGGCGCCTTGAGTCGCCTGAGCCGCTCGATGACGGCCATGGCCTGTGCTGCCCCGCGGCGAACGATTGCGGCTTTCGTCGTGATCGGTGTTGTAGCAGCATTTGGCGTATTGCGGCTCGACGCAGATACGAATTCCATCGCTTATTTACCGAAAAACCATCCTGTTCGCATGGATTCGGACTTTATCGAATCCCACATCGGGGCCTACGCCTCGATGGACTTCCTGGTACTGGGATCGGCCAACCCCGCGTCTGACCTCGAGATGCTGGATGCCGTGCAGGCCTGGCAGCAACAAGCCGTAAAATTGCCGAAGGTGGACTGGACCTGGTCGCTCATTGACGCGGTAAGTATCGCGGGTGACAGCAAACCGTCTGCATTGGGCGCCGAGGTCTTGCAAACCAGGCTGGAGCGCGTTGAACGCCTGTTTCCCCTGACAACACGGACTTTGCTTGGCGAGGGCAACGTCCTGCGCGTCTCGTTCGGCGTGCCAATGCAGTCGGCAGGTTCGGCGAGGGCGCTTGTCAGGGAGTTGACCGACCTGGCAACAATGCCTTCCGGCATTCGCGTCGAGGTTGCGGGTTATATTCCGCTGTATACGCAAATTATTGACGAGATCGTGAGTTCACAGTTGCGCGGTTTTGCCGTCGCGATTCCTCTGATCATGATTCTCCTCGGCGTAGCCCTGCGGTCGTGGCCCAGCGCGTTGCTCGCGATGCCAGCCAGCCTGTTGCCCATTCTGGCAACCCTGGGGCTCATGGGCTGGGTGTCGATTCCGCTGGACGTGGCGACCGCAACAATCGCGACGGTGGTCCTCGGCCTGGTCGTGGACGATGCGGTGCACCTCTTGCACCATGCGAGCCAGAACGGCATCCCGGGCCGCCCCGATATTGCAGGCCTGATTCGCGCCAACCGGGCGACCGGCAGTACCCTGTTGCTGACCAGCATCGTGCTGGTCACCGGGTTCCTGTTGCTCGGACTGGCAGAAATCCGCTCGATTCGCTGGTTTGGGCTTCTGGGCGCCTTTGCCATGGCATTTGCAATCGTGGCGGACATGATGTTGTTGCCCGCGCTGGCGTTCATGCACAGGAAATTCAACCCCGGCCGGCGCCTGACCACAGCGATCAGCGTCGAATCGCCGTAAATCAGCAAAGCAGGAGCTAAACATCAGCTAACGGTCAGGCTGGCCGCCACGGCCAGTTGCATAGTCGAGGCTTGAAAACCGTCGAGGGCCACGACCATGACAAGACACGCCAATGTTGCTCAGCAAGCCTGTTCCGAGCGCCTGCGTTACGCCCAGTGCTGGGAGGATGCGGATGTCCTGCTGGCTGCATTACGCATCACTCGGACAGACAGCTGTCTGTCGATCGCATCAGCCGGGGATAACGCGATGGCCCTGGTCGGCGCGGGCGCACGCAGCGTTCTGGCTTGCGATCTCAGTGCTGCGCAGATTGCCGCCCTGGAACTGCGTCGAGAGGCATACAAAAACCTGGAATACGAGGACCTGCTGGCGCTCATCGGGGAAACCCGGCACCGCCAGCGGCAAAAACTCTATGCAAGGTGCCGTCCCGGGCTGAGTTCGGTCAGTCAGCGTTTCTGGGATGAGCGGCCGAAACTCGTTCGAGCGGGCATCGGCCGGGTCGGCAAATTTGAACGTTACCTGTCTTTGTTTCGTCGTTTTGTATTGCCCATGGTGCACTCGCAGCGCGATGTTCGAGGATTGTTTGCGGGCCGCACTGAAACGGAGCGGGCAACCTATTACAACACCGTCTGGAACAATCGTCGCTGGCAGTGGCTTGGCAAATGGTTCTTCGGTCCAGCCGCCCTGGGGCGGCTGGGTCGCGATCCGAGCTTCAGCCTGTATGCCGACGAGACTGTCTGGGAGAGCCTGCAGCGGAGAATTCCACAGGCCCTGGTGCAGCAGGTGCCGGGCGAAAATCCTTACCTGCGGTGGATCCTGACAGGCCGCTTTGGCACGGCGTTGCCCTGGGCTCTTCGACGGGAAAATTTTGCAGCCATTCAAGGCAACCTCGGCTCGCTCGACATTGCCTGTGAGTCCCTGGAGACCCTGCTCCACCGTTTGCCGAGCGGATCGATCGACGCCTGTAACCTGTCAGACGTGTTCGAGTACGTTGACGCCGATCACTATGAAGCGACGCTGCGTGAGCTTGCGCGAGCAGGGCGGCCCGGTTGTCGGCTGGTTTACTGGAACCTGGTTACCCGGCGGCGTCGCCCGCAATCGCTCGCTGCCGTGTTGCGGGAGAACCGCACTCTCGCGACGTCCCTGCATGGTCTGGATAAAGCTTTTTTTTACCGCGACCTTGTGGTTGAGGAGGTGATCTGATGAGCGGCACCTGGATCGCTGTATTGACGCCACCCCTGTTAATGGTGCCGGCCATGGGCATGCTGAGTCGCCTGACCAGGTCGGTCCGGCCGGTGGATGGGGAAATTTCGCGCAAGGTCCTGCACATGTCCCTGGGCACCGCAGGCCTGTTCTTTCCGTTGTTCCTTGTCGATAGCTGGATGGTGCTGCTGTCGGCGGGCCTGGTTGTCGGCTGGATGGCCGCGGTGCGTCATGTTCCAGCGCTTCAGCTGCGTTTCGGCGGGGCCCTGCATGCTATTCAGCGCAAATCCGGTGGTGAGTTCTATTTCGCGGCCGCGCTCGGATTCTTGCTGCTCACCTCTGCCGCCTCGCCCGTCTTTTACGTCGTACCGCTACTTATCCTGACGTTTGCGGATGCTATAGCGGCGCTGGCAGGCAGGCGTTTCCCCCTCGGCAGGCTGGGAGGCCCGGCGCAGGGGAAGACGGCGCTGGGTTGCGTCGCGTTCGTGGTCACCGCGTTCGCCTGCTGCTCAATAACGCTGGCATGGCTGAGCAACCTGCAGCTGAGCGAGATTATGGGTATCAGCCTCCTTGTTGCCATGCTGAGCGGCATTACCGAGGCCGTCAGTCGCGGCGGCAGCGACAACCTGACCGTGCCGGTTGCAGCATGGCTGACCCTGCATGCCGCTGGCGTCGATTCGGCAACCGGCAGCGCTATCTTTGGGCAGATTCTGGCGGGGGTATCGGGCTGATGGCGACCCAGACACTACTGCCAGTGCGGTCGCTTCGCGGCGCCCCTGAGTACCCGGCGGTACAGGATCATTTTGGTTTTGATCCGCAACGAATTTCGCGGGACCAGGCAGACGCGCATTTTTTGACGAGCGGTGCCGATGGTGCTGTCGCTGCGCGTTGCTCCGTCTGGGCTGATAGCCTTCCTGACCTTGACGGACAAAAGACCGGGGCGATCGGACATTTTGCGGCCACCAACAGCCTTGCTGCGATCAGCGTACTCAGGGCCGCCCGTAACGAGTTGAAGCGCTTGGGCTGCAAAACGGTTGTCGGGCCGATCGATGGCACGACCTGGAGGCCCTATCGCCTGGTAACACGGGCAGGGCAGCTACCGCCATTCTTCCTGGAGCCCGAAAACCCTGCGACCTGGCCCAAATATTTTGAGGCCGCCGGCTTTGCTCCGATTGCACGCTATGTATCCGAAATCAATGAAGACATCGCCAGCAATCGACCGGGCACCGGGTCACTGCGCGCGCAGTTTGCGCAGCGAGGGATTAGCATTCGGGCGCTGAACCCGGACGCCGCCGAGCAGGCGCTCAACGAAATTTACGACATCGCGGTTGCGAGCTTTCAGGAGGCCTTTCTCTATACGCCGCTGGAGCGCGAGGCCTTTCTGTCGATCTATCGTTCACTGTTGCCGCGAGTGTCGCCAGAGTTGGTGCTGATCGCGAGGCATGCTGAGCGGCCGGTCGGTTTCGTATTCGCGATTCCGGACTGGCGGCAGGCGCAAGATGCGAATTCGATCGACACCATCGTTA
The DNA here is from genome assembly GCA_036526055.1 of Woeseiaceae bacterium. GTDB lineage: Bacteria > Pseudomonadota > Gammaproteobacteria > Steroidobacterales > Woeseiaceae > JAHEFE01. The sequence goes on along the minus strand of DATCZF010000004.1, from coordinate 6,522 downwards.
TCAAAACAGTCGCCATTTTGCCGCAGCCGGCATACCGCGGTCTCGGCCGCGTGCTCATCGACAGCCTGCTCGATAACGCACAAGAACTCGGATACCGGCGTGCAATCAGTGCGCTGATGCACGTTGCCAACCGCAGCCAGAAAATCAGCGCCGACTGTGCCGGCCCAATGCGCGAGTACACCCTTTATGGAATGGAGATCGAGCGATGAATGTTACGGAGTTACTGCGTGCAGCAGCCGAGCGCCACCCGGACCGTGCCGCATTGGTTGCCGGGCTTGGAGCGGACCGGCGCGTCCTCAGTTACCGGGCATTACTCCAGCAAACCGGGGAACTGCGGCGCGAGCTCGAAAAGCGCGGGTTGAGAGCAGGTGATCGAGTGCTTCTGGCTGTGCCGCTCGCGCCAGAGACCTATATCGCGCTTGTCGCAGCACTCAGCCTGGGCTTGATTGTCATGTACGTGGACCCGGGGCAGGGGTTGCGCGCGCTGACGCGCTCGCTGCGAGCGTATGCACCCCGTGCGATCCTGCTGGGCGGCATGGTCGGCATGATCGTCCGCATCATTCCGGAGCTCAATAGAATCCCGGTGCGCGTGCGCGTCGATTGTGCCGGCCAACGCCAGCAGCGACAGGAGCAGGCAGCGCTTACTATTTTGCCGCGAGCGAATGCGGATGGCGCGCTATTGACGTTCACGAGCGGCAGCACGGCAGAGCCCAAGGCCGTGTTACGCACCCACGGTTTCCTCCGCGAGCAGCTGCGCATGCTGCAACCGCTGACGGCCACACCGGGAGTAACGGCGCAAATTGTAACCATGCCGATGTTTGTCATGAGTAATCTTGCCGAGGGGATTACCAGCATCCTGCCAGCGTGCGACGTACGGCATCCGTCCGCCATCAATTTCCAGGCCTTGTGGACACAACTCGAGCAGGAATCGGCCGAGGGCCTGCTCGCGGCTCCGGCATTGGTGGAGGGGCTCGTAAAATACGTGGCGGCCCGCCGGGGCAGCCTGGGCAAGCTGGTGGAAATTGCGACTGGAGGCGGGCCGGTGCGATTAACGTTGCCATCTGCGGTACGCAGAATTGCGCCCCATTGCAGTGTGAGAATCGTTTACGGGTCCACTGAAGCTGAGCCAATCGCCACCCTGTCGTCCGACGCCCTGCAGGAGAGCGACATATTGCGCAGTCAGGAAGGCGCAGGCCTGCTGGTGGGCTTTCCCGTGCCGGGGTGTGACCTTGCGATCATCGATGACCGTCCCGGTCGCGAATACGCACTCGAGGGCCCGTCAGGTTTCGCACGCCTGCAACTGCCTGCCGGAAAAATTGGCGAGATCGTGGTTTCCGGAAAGCACGTGCTTGACAGCTACCTTGATCCATCCCGAAATGACGGTAACAAGTTCCGGGTGGGTAAGCGCACCTGGCACCGCACGGGAGACGCGGGATATCTCGATAGCCGCGGCAGACTGTGGCTCGTTGGTCGATGCAAGGCGGCGTTACGGGATGCCTGGGGTACGGTCTATCCTTTCCAGGTTGAAATTCCGGCCTGCCAGTTACCCAATGTAGCGCGTGCGGCACTGCTGCAATTTGGCGAGCAACGATCGCTGGTGGTGGAAACACACAATGGTCAAAGTATCAGGGAGGTCCTGGCCAGATCGACCCTGCTGGAGCAAGCGCGCATTAGCCGGGTGATCACGGTCCGCGCATTACCCATGGATCGGCGACACAATTCCAAAGTTGATTACGGCCGCATTGAGCAGCTAATGGATGGTCATTTCCTGCAGTTGCGGGAGCGGCTCCTGCTATGTCTCGAGGCAATTCGTCGCGGGCTTGCCACCCTGCGCCGAGTCCTCAGACTCCACGCACCAGGCAGTCAGGCGAATCAGCGAATCAGTCGTCGATTACAGCGCGAAGGCGGGCGACCAGCCAGTCAATGAACCTGACCTCTGACCGTTCCATTGCGGACAGTGGCCCCGGGCGGTAATGCATGGAATTCACGCCAGCCTGGTTGTCGACGATGATTTTCTCATCCGCATACGTCGTAACATCCCACAGCCAGGTTAACTCGTCCTTGTCGTAATCTTTTCCTTCCACGGCGTCGTTTCTGACCAGCCAGTAAATCTTGCATTGTGACTGCTGCTGACTTATCGGCGTAAACACATAGGCGACGACATGATCACTGTAAGCCAGCATGAAGCTCAGCGAGCCAAAGTTAAAGTCTGATGCGCCGCCGTCGTATGCGCTGAGATTTCCCAGCAAAGGGGCGACCGGCTGGCCGTCTCTGCTGCCTGTCAGGTAGCCCTCGAACATCGCGGTTCTGCTGTAACTGAATCCCATCGAATTTTCGGGTGCGCGCTCGGCAGTGAAATCGAAATTGATGTTCTCCAGGCCACAGCTGTCCATTCTTTTCAGCATGTGTTTTTGCAGCCGGTCACGCAGTCGGTGATCCATCATTAATGTGTGCATTTTCGCGTATTCGGGATGCGATGGCGCGCAGTGGTAGCATTCCATGTAATTCTCGACGGTCAGCTTCCAGTTCGCGGCTATCGGATAGACTTTCTCTGCAGCCACTTTCAGATTCTCAAAATCGAATATTTTGCAGGGCTCTTTCAGATAAGCACGCGCCTCATCAAGCGATGTGGGATTCTCATCAAAGCAAACGAAAATGATTCCGTAGAGAACCTCTACGGCGACTGGCAGCAGGCCAAACTGGCTTTTGTCGAAATCTTCTGTCATCGAACGGGCAGCCGCAAGGCTGCCGTCCAGTTCATACATCCAGCCATGATAGGGACAGGCGAACTTTCTGTCGGAGCCTTTGTGCTCCAGGCAGATGCGTGAGCCCCTGTGACGGCAAACGTTGGCGAAACAGCGAACCTTGCCATCGTTATCCCGCACAATGATGGCCGACTCCCGGGCAAGGTTGAAGACCATCCAGTCGCCCGCGTTGGGAATCTGCGATACATGCCCGGCCATAATCCACTGACGTTTGATGATATGACGCATTTCCAGGTCAAAAATGTCGGGATTCGTATAAAAAGACTGGTCGAGGGACCAGCCTGATTTATGGGCTTGCAGCAGTTTCTTCAGACCTTGTGACATAGGCGCCTTGGCAGTTCGTTAATGGATTGCGAATACAGGTAGAGGAAAACGATAACACAGGGGAGGGCTGTGACAGCTTTTCAATTCATGATGCGAAACACGCCCGGTTACCCGTTACGGCCTTGTAACATATAGTGGAATCAGCCCTTGATTTATTGGCCTTGAAGCAGAAATTCGTCTATAAGAGCGGACGGTAAAAGATAAGCGGAACCGGGTTGGAGGAATCATGGCCGAAGTAAAATCAGACATCGAAATCGCACAGGCTGCCAATGTGTTACCGATTCAGGAGATTGGCGCGAAGCTGGGAATTCCGGCTGCGTCATTGATTCCTTATGGCCACGATAAGGCAAAAATTCAATTCGACTACCTGGAAAGCCTGCAAGACCGTAAAGACGGCAAATTGATCCTGGTCACCGCAATTTCTCCGACGCCGGCGGGCGAAGGCAAGACGACGACGACGGTCGGGCTGGGTGACGGCCTGAACAAGATCGGCAAAAACGCGCTGATTTGCCTGCGCGAACCAAGCCTGGGGCCATGTTTCGGCATGAAAGGCGGCGCGGCCGGCGGCGGTTACGCCCAGGTCGTTCCAATGACCGACATCAATCGGCACTTTACCGGAGATTTTCACGCGATTGGCGCGGCACATAATCTCCTGTCGGCGATGATTGACAACCACATTCAATGGGAAAACGAGCTGGGTCTCGATCCACGGCGTATCACATGGAAACGTGTCGTTGACATGAATGACAGGGCCTTGCGCGATATTACGATTGGTCTTGGCGGGCCGGCGAACGGTATTCCGCGACAGAGCGGTTTTGACATTACGGTTGCCTCAGAAATCATGGCGATCTTCTGTCTGTCGAAAGATCTCAAGGATTTAGAGCGGCGCATGGGAAATATTGTCATCGGCTACACCCGGGAGCAGCAGCCGGTGCACGTGCGTGACCTCAATGCTGCCGGTGCCATGACGGCGTTGTTGCGTGATGCGCTAATGCCGAACCTGGTGCAGACGATGGAGAACAATCCGGCATTAATGCACGGCGGTCCATTCGCCAATATTGCGCATGGCTGCAACTCGGTCATGGCGACACGCTCCGCATTGAAGTTGGCCGACTACGTTGTCACCGAGGCCGGTTTCGGCGCTGACCTTGGCGCGGAGAAGTTTTTCGATATCAAGTGTCGCAAGGCCGGGCTCAAGCCTGCTGCCGTCGTCCTGGTAGCGACCATCAAGGCGCTTAAAATGCATGGCGGCGTAGCGAAGTCCGACCTGGGCGCCGAAAACGTTGCCGCGACCGAGGCGGGCTGTGCCAACCTGGGACAGCATATCGACAACCTGCAGAAATTCGGCGTGCCAGTTGCAGTGGCAATCAACCGCTTTACGGCGGATACCGATGCTGAGCTGGATGTGGTCAAGACATTCTGCGCGGCACGCGGTGTTGCCGCGCACGAATGCACTCATTGGGCCGATGGCGGCAACGGCACCATCGGCCTGGCCGAACACGTGGTGAATCTTGCCGACAGCGGTAAGGCAAAGTTCCAGCCGCTTTACGATGATGAAATGACACTGTGGGAAAAGGCTCGCCACGTTGCACGGGAAATTTATGGTGCGGCGGATATTACGGCGGACAAGAAGGTGAGGGATCTGTTCGATCAATATCAGGCGAACGGTTACGGCCATTTCCCGGTTTGCATGGCGAAGACCCAGTACAGTTTCTCGACCGACCCCGCATTATTGGGAGCGCCCAAGGGGCATGAAGTCCCGATACGGGAAGTTCGTCTTTCCGCGGGCGCCGAATTTATCGTTGTCGTGTGTGGCGCGATCATGACGATGCCCGGTTTGCCCCGAAAACCAGCGGCCGAGAATATTTTCGTCAACGACGAGCGACAGATCGAGGGCCTGTTCTGAGCGTAATGGCGGCGGGGGGCTGATTACGGCCGTCAGGCTGTTCTCATCGGCTGGTTTTGGTCTTGCCTTGACCTGAGCGCTGCCTCACCTGCAGGCAGCCGGCTGACGAGGCTGTGAACAACGATGATTTGCAGCAGACCGACTGAAGCAATGCAGCACTGCTTCGCGATACCTTTTGGCCGCCTGAAATACGAACCAGAAAGTCACACTCCCGTCTGGATTCGGTCATCGTTGCCCGGCGCCACCGGCATTTGTCCGTGAGCCCTTGAGGCCGCCATCCCTGACCAGGTAGAGGCGAAGATTTTTCTTGCGGGGTGCATTTTCGCACCGTATAAGCAGGTACACTGTCTGGCACACGGGCCGCTTTTTTATTGGAGTTCGAGGGGGACTTAGCAGGTCATGACGAGTTATACGGACTTGATGAAAGGCTTTGAGCTGGGCCAGTTTACGATCCTGCCGGAAAGAAACCTGGTCAGGAGTGGCGAGTCCGAAGAGTCCATTGAGCTCAAGGTCATGAACGTACTGGTCGTTCTCGCCAGTCATCAGGGGGACCTGGTGACCAAAGACCAGCTAGTGGATGCCGTATGGGATGGCAGGGCCACGAGCGACGAAGTCATTACCCGCTGTATTTCCAAGATACGGACAGCATTGGGTGATTCGTCGAAAGAACCGAGTTTCATTGAAAATGTTCGAGGCCGCGGCTATCGGCTGATTGCACCGGTCAAGCCGCTTGGCGGACAAGCGGAAATATTGGTTGAGCCAATATCTGCATTCAACTGGAAAATTCCGGGGCTGGTAGCGCTGCTGGTTATCGCGATGCTCGGTATCATCAGTCTGTGGCCGAATGAGGCGCCCAGGGAAAGCCCGGAATTGAACTCGGTTGCGGTGCTGCCATTCCGTAATCTCGGCAATGCAGCAGACCAGTACCTGTGTGAAGGTTTTACCGAAGAGCTTATCTATTCCCTGTCTGGTATCTCGAACCTGAAAGTTGCCAAAGGGGTGCTGCCGGAAGGTGACGTCGACTTCGTGGCGTTGGCCCGCGAGCTTGGCGTGGACGGGATTGTCGTCGGCAGCTTGCGCCGCGACGGCGAAAAAGTTCGTATTACCGCGCAGCTCCACGACGGTCGGGATGGCTTCAACCGCTGGTCCGAAATATTCGACGATTCAGTGACGGACACTTTTGCGTTGCAGGAGCGCGTCGCCGAATCGGTGCGACAGGCGATAGGCGGTGACGGAATGCCGCAGACCGAGCCCGGGGCAAAATCGAGAAATGCGGAGGCCTACGACAGCTATCTGAGGGCCAAATATTTGCTCGGTCAACGATCACCGGCTTCCATAACCGCTGCCATCGATCTGTTCGATGATGCGATAGCCCACGACCCTCGTTTTGGCATGGCTTACGTCAGTAAAGCATACGCCTACCTGTTATTGCCGAGTTACGTGGGTGGCAAGCCCGAGCCTATGTATGACCTTGCCATTGCGACAGTAGACGAGGGTGTCAGGAATGATCCATCGATAGCGAATGCC
>DATCZF010000003.1:0-18152 GCA_036526055.1 Woeseiaceae bacterium | reverse complement strand
GCAATCATGTCCTGCGTCTACGAAGGCACGGTGTTGCCAATGGACAAGGCGCTCGATATCGAGTCGAAGTACTTTGTTTCGCTGCTCGTCGATCCGGTCTCGCGCAACATGATTCGCAGCCTTTTCATCAACAAGGGCGCCGCCGACAAATTGTATCGCAGGCCAAAAGGCATCGAGAAAAGCCAGGTCAAAAAGCTCGGCATGCTCGGCGCCGGCATGATGGGTGCGGGTATTGCCTATGTGTCGTCAAGCGCAGGCATGGAGGTCGTGCTGCTCGACACCGAACTGGAAAAAGCGGAATTCGGCAAGGACTACTCCCGCAAGTTGCTGCAAAAGCGTATCGACCGGGGCCGTGGCACGAAGGAAGAGGCGGATCAGATTCTCGATCGCATCAGGACGACGACGGATTACGCGGACCTCGAGGGCTGCGACCTGGTGATCGAGGCAGTGTTCGAAGATCGCAAGATCAAGGCGGACGTTACTGCAAAGACGGAGGCCGTCATTCCGAAGAGCGCGATATTCGCCTCCAATACCTCGACGTTGCCGATCACGGGTCTTGCCGAGGCATCAAGCCGGCCGAAACAGTTTATCGGCATTCATTTCTTCTCGCCGGTCGACAAGATGCCGCTGGTGGAAATCATCGTCGGCAAGGAGACCGGGGATGAGGCCATCGCGCGGGCCCTGGACTACGTGCAGCAAATTCGCAAGACACCGATTGTGGTGAATGACAGCCGCGGTTTCTATACGAGCCGGGTGTTCAGCGTATTTACCCGCGAGGGGATAGCGATGCTGGCAGAGGGCGTATCGCCCGCGCTGATCGAGAATGTCGCCAAGTTTGCCGGCATGCCGGTCGGGCCCCTTGCGGTTACGGACGAAGTGTCGCTGGAGCTGTCCTATCACGTCGGCATGCAGACCCGTAAAGACCTGGGCGACGCGTACCAAGTGACGCCGGCTGACGAGGTTGTGCGCAAGTTCGTCGAGGACCTGGACCGGCGCGGCAAGCGCTTCGGCAAGGGTTTCTATGACTATCCGGAAGGCGGCAAGAAGCACCTCTGGGAGGGGCTCGCGGAGCATTTTCCGCCAGCGGCGAAGCAGCCGGAGCCCGAAGAGGTCAAGAAGCGCCTGTTGTATGCCCAGGCTATCGAAGCCGTGCGCTGCATGGATGAAAACGTCGTGACGACGCCGGCTGATGCTGACATTGGCTCGATTTTCGGCTGGGGATTCCCGCCATACACCGGCGGCGCCATTTCTTACATCGAAACAGTCGGCCTGAAAGAATTTGTTGCGGAAGCGGACAGACTCGCGAAACAATACGGCCCCCGCTTCGAGCCACCGGCCAGCCTGAGGCAAAAAGCGGAGCAGGGCGAGACGTTTTATCCGTACCCGCTGCAGGCCGCTGGCTAAAGCGCACAGGACTTCTGAATGGCAGAATTTTCGACGGTAAAGTATGCAACGCAAGGGGCGACAGCGGTCATTACGATCAGTCGCCCCGATGCGATGAATTCCTTTAATGCCGAGCTGCGCAGCGACCTGATGGCGGCTTTCCGGCTTGCTGACACGGATGATGGCATTCGCGTCATTGTTTTTACGGGCGAAGGCAGGAGTTTTAGCGCGGGCGCCGATTTGAAGGGAAGCCTGTCGATCGGCAGCACCGTCGAACAGCAGCTGCAGGAAGAATATCGGCCCGTGTTCGAAATGATCATGAACACCGGCAAGCCGGTCATCGCAGCGGTCGGCGGTTCCGCCGCCGGAATCGGGATGTCGTTCGCCCTTACCTGTGACTTGCTGATAATGGCGGAATCCGCATTTTTGCTGGCGCCATTCACGACCATTTCACTCGTCCCCGACGGGGGCCTGAACTGGTTGCTGGTGCAGCAGCTGGGTTACCGGCGTGCGTTCCAGCTGTGCATTGAGTCCGAGCGGATTCCGGCGCCACGCTGCGTGGAGCTTGGCCTTGCCAACAGAGCGGTCCCGGCGAATGACCTGATGACCGAGGCACTGGCCTGGGCGGAAAGCATCGCGGAGCGGGCGCCGCTGTCGATCGCGGCGACCAAGAAAGCGATGCGCTTTGCGCTGGAAAACAGCTGGGGCGCGACGTACGACATCGAGGCCGAAATGCAGGATTCATTGCGCGGCAGCGAAGACTGTGTCGAGGGCGTGACGGCGTTTTTCGAAAAGCGCAAACCTGAATTTAAAGGCAAGTAGAAAAAGCGACCCAGTGAAGCAGTGATGCAAAGACAACTATTCAATGAAGACCACGAGATGTTTCGGGATGCCGTGCGCAACTTCTTTATCAAGGAAGTGAAGCCGCATGCTGAGCGCTGGAACGAACAGGGCATCGTCGATCGCGAGGCGTTTCTGAAGGCGGGCGAACAGGGCCTGTTGCTGACCTGGGCGGATGAGAAATACGGTGGCGCCGGTATCAAGGACTTTCGCTACGAGCAGGTCATCATCGAAGAAAATGCCCGCAATGGCGATGCCGGGTTTTTCCTGACGCTGCACAGCCGTCTCGTCGGCCCGTATATCGGCGAACTGGGAACGGAGGAGCAAAAAGCACGCTGGTTGCCGAAGTGTGTTTCCGGGGAGCATATCCTCGCAGTCGCAATTACCGAGCCCGGCGCAGGAAGTGACGTTGCAGGACTGCGCGCGCGAGCGGAGGACAAGGGCGACCATTACTTGTTGAACGGCTCCAAGACCTATATTTCCAACGGCATACTCGCCGATCTTGTCATCGTTGTCGCGAGGACCGATCCGAACAGCAGCCACGGTCTCAGCCTGTTCGTCGTCGAACGCGGCATGGAGGGCTTCGAGCGCGGGCGCAACCTCAAGAAGATGGGTCTGAAAAGCCAGGACACGGCCGAACTGTTTTTCAACAACGTCAAGGTGCCGAAGGAAAACCTGCTGGGTGAATTCAACCGTGGCTTCTATCACCTGATGCACTTTCTGGCCGAGGAGAGACTGCTGGGCGCGGTTGGTTATCATGCCTGGTCAGAAAAGGCGTTCGACATCACGATGGAGTTCATCAACGAGCGCAAGGCCTTTGGCCAGACGATTGGTGCGTTCCAGAATACGCGCTTCAGAATGGCCGACATGCGCACCGAACTCGATGTTGCACAGGCATATATCGATCACTGTGTCATCGTGCACAACGAGGGCAAGCTCAGCGCGGCAGATGCTGCGAAGGCGAAACTCTATACGAGTGAATTGGAGGGGCGGGTCATGGACGCCTGCGTGCAACTTCACGGTGGCGCCGGCTACATGGATGAGTACCCGATTTCACGGATGTATGCGAATGCCCGCATATCCCGAATCTTCGCCGGAAGTTCGGAAATCATGCGGGAGATCATCGCCCGCTCCATTGGTCTCGATCCCCGCAAAAAAGACTGAGCCGAATTTCGCGGTACAAACCGCATCGCGGCCTTTCGGCCGCCCAGTCCTAGTCCCCTGCAGCCTCGTTGGCCACCGATGCCGGCGGCAGCCAGTCAACAAATATTGGTGAAGACCAGGCGCGTTCCTCGCTCAACGCGAGACAATCGTCTTCGTCCGGCGTACGCCTGCCCCCGTAACACATGTTGACCTTGATGCAATTGCCGGCATCGTCGTACTCGCAACGCAGGTTGTCGGCATTCACGGTCAGGCTCGGTTCCTCGATGGCTCGCACATAGTAGACGGCATCACGGCCAAGGCTGGCGTACTCCTCATCGCTGAAGGTTGCGGTGCAACCATTCGGGTCTGGTGAGCAGGGCAGGATCTTCCACGGATCCTGGATCAGCTGGCGAACATTTTCGCCGGGTTCGATCTGCGGCAGCACGCGCACGACTTCGATTCGATTAATCGTCTTGCGAACATCCGACGGGTTGTAACACTCGCCGCGGCACAGGTCTTCCAGGCGTTCCGGTCCGAGATTGTTGACGGCGTAGTCCGGACAGCCAGGCAGTTGTTCAAAGGCCCCGATAGCGCGAACTTCAAACTGAGGAGCAGCATTCATGTTCGCTGCGCCGCCCATAACGACAGTTTCTCCGGCCGGCGCATTGAGCAGGTCGAACCACAGGAGAATGCGTTCGCCGCTGGTGCCGTAGACTTCCTTGGCTTCCATCGAATTCCAGATGGCGGCCCGGTCCCTCGATGGTGCATGGACGGCAATCAGTCCGCCAGTCGTGAAAAATGAGGCTTGCCGTTCCCGCTCCATCAGCAAGAGTGGCGGCACATCGACTGTTCGTCGTGGCGAGCCGGTCTCGATCAGTTCGAGATCGATATCAGCCTGCTGGGGCAGGAATACTGCCTCACTGTACGGCATAGGTTCCGGCTCTCGCGCTCTGAATGCACGTTCGCCACGCCAGTTGCGCGGGCCGACGGCCTCCGTCATCCCTTTCCGAAAAAATTCCTTGTAGCCCGTGCCTGGCCGCGCGCGATGGTTGTCGCTGGACGCCATAAAGCCAAAGCGAAAGCGACGGGGATTGGCAGGGTCGTCAAAATTGGTGATTGCCAGAATGTACTGGGCAGCTCCACCTGGCCGGTAGTTGAAGGCCGGCAGGAAACAGTCCTTGCACTGGCCCGCGTCCAGCCAGTCCGCCGCTTCCTCCCCGCTGACGGCAACGTGGCCGCCGTTCCCCAGGTTGACGTAATCCTGTCGGGCAAGCGCAGCCCGGTGTTCACATTCCTTCGCACCGGCACCGCTAAGGAGGCAGCGTTCCTGAATGATTTGTCCGGCGCGCTGGCAGGATGGCAGGTAATTGTCAGTCGCTGCGGGACAAACGGGCTGGCCTGCCTCGTTCAGCACAATGGCTCGAAAGTCGCGGTACTCTTCCGAGTTACCGTGGCCGGAAAACATTTCCAGCAGGAACTGTTTATCCTCGTCATGCATGCCGCCCTGCAGTTGCTTGTCCCAGGTCGATCCGCCGGGCGTATAGAAACCCCAGGTCGTGCCGTGCGGTATCACCATTGACGGGAAGCCCCAATCGTCAAGTTTGGCAAAAAGCTTTTCCGGCGTATCCGCGCCTTCCGCACAGTCGCTCGGCAGGTCGCGGACCGACTCGTCAGGGCCGCAGTCCGGTTCAGCGCGCAGTTCTGCCAGGTACTCGGCGAACTCCAGCATGCGCCGATTCGGGTCAAGCGCGAACAGCCGCAGGCTGGTAGCTTTGCTCAGGCCGCGCAGACCGATGCGGGCAAGCCCGCCCGAGTGGATCGGACGCGTGGGAACCTTGTCCGCGTCGGTTTCGAGGAAAATGACGTTCTTGTGACCAAAATGCTCGTCCGGCGTGCGCCCCACCTGGCTCCATTCCCAGCCGAGGAAGGCGACGGTGTCCGGTACCGGGCTCGATTCGCTCACGGCATTGCACTGCTGAATCGCGCTGATCGTTTCCTGCCAGCGATTCGATGTCAGCGCTTCCGCGTGATCGTTGATCGACCAGAAGTCCAGCGCCGAACAGTAGCGGGCGAAATCGCAGGCATTCCCCAGAGGATGCGAGCCGCTGTCGTTCATCATCGGCAGGCTGCTCAAAAAGGCATCGAATGAATACGTGGTGTGCACGTGCAAATCGCCGAACAGAATCTGTTTGTCGACAGGCTCGCCAATTGTCGCCGCGGCAGCTGCCTGACGGTTGCCCCGTTCCTCGATTGCGGCTGCCGGTACGGGCTGCGCGCTCATCGGTCCAACGCCGTCTATTTCCACAAGAACGCCACTGGTGATCAGGAACGACCCTGCAATCACAATTACGATGATGGCGCTAACGGCGTAGAAGAACTTCTTCATGGTCTGGTCTCCACCCGATACAGGTCTGTCATGTTTGTCGACGCAGGCTTCGTAATTGGTATTTGCCCGACCTTCTGTGACAACGTAGTCTAAGCGTTTTTGGCAATCAACTCACCGGGAAATCCAGATCATGCGCATGGCATTTATTGGACTGGGCGTCATGGGCTACCCCATGGCCGGGCATCTCGTCAAAGCCGGGCACGAAGTCACCGTCTATAACCGCAGTCAGGACAAGGCTGCCGCGTGGGCGACGGAGTTCGCGGGCAAAACGGCAGCCACGCCGGGTGCGGCAGCTGCGGCTGCCGACGTTGTGTGCGTCTGTGTGGGTAATGATGACGACGTTCGCGCGGTGATTTTCGGTACCGACGGCGCGCTGGCTGGCATCAGTCCGGGCAGCCTGCTTATCGATCATACGACGGCTTCCGCCAGTCTCGCGCGCGAGCTGCACGCGGTAACCGGGCAGCAAGGCGTGGGCTTCCTGGATGCCCCGGTCTCCGGTGGGCAGGCAGGCGCGGAAAACGGCGCCCTGACGATCATGGTCGGCGGCGACCGCCATGACTACGACAGGGCTGAGCCGGCGCTGGCGGCGTACGCCAGGGCCTGTCAATACATCGGACCGGCCGGCAGCGGGCAATTGGCCAAGATGGTCAACCAGATATGCATTGCGGGGATCGTGCAGGGGCTGTCAGAAGGCCTGCATTTTGCGCGCCGCGCCGGGCTCGACGTCGATGCGGTGATCGGGGCGATTTCCAAGGGAGCCGCGCAGTCCTGGCAAATGGAAAATCGCTGGCAAACCATGGTTAACGGCGAATTCGAGTTTGGATTCGCGGTCGAATGGATGCGTAAGGACCTGGGCATGACGCTCGATGAAGCCGGCCGCAACGGCGCCAGGCTCGACATGACGCGACTGGTGGACAACTACTATGCGGAAGTTCAGGAACTCGGCGGTAATCGCTGGGATACATCGAGCCTGATCGCCAGGCTCGAGAGAACCTGAAAGGCCGAGCTGTCCGCAGCAGTAGCAATTCGCTACAATACGGTTAACCACAGGGGTGGCCGCATGGCCTGAGATTCGTGGCGCAGTTGGGCGCCGGTCGAAAACCCTTAGAACCTGATCCGGGTAATTCCGGCGTAGGAAGAGGACTTCCCATGCAAGTCAGACATTTCGACCGGCTGTTGCCGGTTTTCGCGTGTTTCGCTCTCTCCCCGCTTTCGCTATTGCCGCTCGAGCTTTCGGCCAACGACGTCATTGAAGAGATTGTTGTTACCGCAGACTATCGCGGCAGGCGGCTTGCCGATCTGCCATCGAGCGCCAGCATACTCGACCAGCAATTCATACGCGAAGCGGCCGTACAGCATTTTGAAGAACTGATTTACGCTGTTCCGAACATGAACTGGTCGGGGGACGGGCATCGCGCCCGTTATCTGCAAATTCGCGGCATTGGTGAGCTCGAGCAGTATGAAGGCGCACCCAACCCGTCAGTGGGTCTGCTGATTGACGACATCGATTTCAGCGGCATAGGCACGATCGCCACACTCTTCGATGTGCGCAGCATCGAGATTCTGCGCGGTGGACAAGGCAGTCGCTACGGCGCCAATGCGCTGGCCGGCATTGTCTACGTGCAAAGTGAGCAGCCAGGGCCTGAGTGGGACGGTCTCGCCAGGGTCACCGCGGGGGCAGACGATGCGCTGGGCGTCGGCCTGGCGCTGGGCGGCCCGCTGAGTGATACGTGGGGAGCACGGATCAGCGCACAGACATATCGCAGCAACGGGTTTCGCAATAACCGCTTCCTGGGTCGAGACGATACACATAATCGGGACGAAACCACGGCGAGGGTAAAGTTCACGTGGGATCCGGAAAGCGACTGCGCATTCGAGTTCGCGAGTATTTATGCCGACGTTGACGATGGCTATGACGCGTTTGCCATCGACAACAGCCTGGCGACGTTGTCGGACAAGCCGGGACGCGATGCGCAGCGCAGCGCGGGATTTTCGGCAAGGGCAAGCTGGGAGGGTTCCGCTTACTACGAGCTGGTCTCGATCAGCAGCGTGGCTGATTCTGATATTCGGTTTTCCTTTGATGCGGACTGGGGAAACGACCAGGAATGGGCGCCGTTCACCTACGACTTCATCTCGGAGAACGAACGCGAGCGGCAGACCGCCAGCCAGGAAATCAGGCTGCTGTCGCGACCGGATGGACGCCTGTTCGACACCGCTGACTGGCTGCTGGGGATTTACTATTCCCGCATGCGCGACGGTCTGCACACCCGGAACCAGGGCAGCTACTATGACCCGATCTGGGATTTCGCGCTGGAGCTTGATGACCGTTACAGCGGGGACTACGAGGCAAATACCTGGGCGCTGTACTCCCAGCTCGACATGGAGGTCGGTACACAGGGTCGCGTGAGCGCCGGGTGGCGACTCGAACGACGTGACAGCGATTACGCGGACTCGCGGGGCCTGGTGCTCAATCCCGGCGAAACGATGGCCGGCGGCGAGCTCTCCTATCACAGGACGATAGATGACTCGGTCAGCGCCTACGTCAACCTCTCGCGCAGCTTCAAGGCTGGCGGGTTCAATCTCGGCGTCGTCCCCGAGGGCAGGCGGAATTTCGATCGCGAGTACCTGTGGAACCTGGAGGCCGGCATCAAGGCGGAGTGGTTTGAGGACACCCTGCGCTTCAATGGCGCTGTATTCTATTCGCGGCGCGAGGACCAGCAGGTCAGGACGTCGTATCAGCTGGTTCCCAATGACCCCGCGTCGTTCGTCTTCTTTACCGCCAATGCGGCCCGCGGCGCCACGCGAGGGGCGGAAGCGGAAATCACCTGGTTGGCCAGCGAACGGCTGTCGCTGTTCGCCAACCTGGGATTGCTGGATGCCGAGTTTAAGGAGTTCGTGACGCCGACCGGCGATTTGAGCGGTCGCGACCAGGCGCATGCGCCGAATTACTCACTGGCAGCGGGCGCCACATACCGTCACGGTAACGGACTGTTCGCACGCATCGATGCAATCGCCCGTGACGCGTTTTATTTTGACGTCAGCCACCAGCAACGGTCCAGTGCGTATCGCCTGGTCAATGTCAGGCTTGGTTATGAGGCGGTGGACTGGAGCCTGGAATTCTGGGTTCGCAACCTGTTCGACGAAAACTATGCGGTGCGCGGCTTCTATTTCGGCAATGAGCCACCGGATTTCCCCAATGAGCTATATACACGGCAGGGCGATCCGCGCCAGGCCGGCATCACTTTTGAAAAGAGGTTTTAATCATGCGTGTAGCAGTAGACATCAGCCTGTATCCGCTGGCGGAGGATTTCATTCCGCCCATCAAGGACGTCATTGAGCGCTTCAACCACTACCCCAACATCAGCGTAACGACCAACCCGATGAGTACGCAGCTTCGCGGCGACTATGATGACGTCATGGCAGCCCTCAGCAAGGAACTGAAGACGACATTCGAGCAACTGCCGAAAGCCGTATTTGCGATCAGGATTCTGAACAACCCTCTGAAGGATGACTGATCGAATTGGACGGTCTGCCTGAAATCCTGCGTTTCCAGCTGCAGTCGCTCGGCGGGCTGGAATTGACGGCCGTAGTTCTTGCAATTGCCTACCTCGTGCTGGCGATTCGACAGAACATCTGGTGCTGGGTATGCGCGGCAATCAGTACGGGAATCTATATCTTCCTGTTTGTCGATGCCCGCCTTTACATGGAATCGGTACTGAATGGCTTCTATTTTGCGATGGCTATTTACGGCTGGTTCAGCTGGCGCCGAGGCAGTGGCGACGAGCATGCGTTGCCCGTCGTATGTTGGCCGTTGGCGCGTCATGTGACGGCACTGGCGATTGTTGTTGCAAGCAGTTCGATAACCGGCTGGGCATTGTCCACGTGGACTGATGCCGTCTATCCGTACATTGATTCGATGACGACATTTGCGGCAATCTGGGCGACCTTCCTGGTGGCGCGCAAAGTCCTGGAAAACTGGTGGTACTGGCTGGTCATCGACATCGCTTCCCTGTTCATTTACTGGGACCGTGAGTTACAACTGACCTCCATGCTGTTCCTTCTGTATGTGTGCATGATTCCTGTGGGGTATGTGAGTTGGCGGCGGTCGATGAATGACCCGGCTGAGGGTGCGTGACGGTGCAGCTCGAAAAGAGCATCGATGAAGCCTTGTTGCTGATTCCCGGCTGGGCATCCGCCAGTTACTCGGGGGAGGCAATGTCGCGAGGGCTCACGAATCGCAGTTTCCTGGTTGAGCGGCAGGGTAAAAAGTATGTCCTCCGGCTGGATGCGCCGCATACGGAGTTATTCGACCTGGACCGTGCGACGGAGCTCAAGGTCCATCAGCAGGCTGCGCTGGCAAAGCTTGCCCCGCGGATTGTCTATGCCAACCCGGCACAAGGCGTTCAGCTCAACGAGTATGTGCCGGGTGCAGTCCTGACGGTGGCGGATCTTGAGTCTGCTGAAGTGCTTGAGTCGATTGCCGCGACCTTGCGTGATGTGCATGCGCTGGAGTGTTGTGGCAAAAGTTTTTCTGCGCTTAACGCAGCGGAGACCTACATCAGCGCGGTTGGCCTGAAGGGACCCTGGTTGAATACCGCGAGACAATGCCGGGCAATCATCGAACGCAACCGCAGCGGTGGCGACCTTGTCTGCAGCCATAATGACCCGGTGGTCGACAACTTTGTCGCGGCAGGGCGCCTGGTCTTGCTTGACTGGGAATATGCCTGCGACAACGATGCGTACTTCGACCTGGCGGTCGTGGTTGCTCATCACGACCTCGACAGGCAGCAGGCGGAAACATTGCTCTCCGCCTATAGCGGCGGGGTTACGGCAGAGCGGCGGCAGAGACTCGATGCTCAGGTGCAGACCTATGACGCGTTGCACTGGTTATGGCTGGCTGCGCGTAACGTAGCCACCTCGAATGCAGCGATGTTTGATGTGATGCAGCGGCTTGCCGCGCGCATTGCCGCCCGCGGTTGACCCGGCAGTCCCTTACCAGTTGTTACGCAATTCCCGCAGTTTCAGAAATACGTCCTTGGGTGAGGCCTTGTCGCCGAAACCCGGAAAGACTTCGCCCAGGTGTCTGATGACGCTGGGACTGTCGAGACGCAGGAATGTATTGAACTGGCGTTCTTCACCCAGCGTCGTGACCCGGGCATCATTCGGATCCTGGTCGCCGTAGCGCATCAGCATTGCCTGCGCCGCCTCGTTGTCAGGCTCTCTGTCCAGCGTGAACCGCAGGTTATTCACCAGATAATCGTGTCCCGGGTAGACGAGCGTATTGTCCGGCAGTTGCGCAAGTTGCCGGCTGAATGTCTCGTACAACTCCTCCGGGTGGCCGCCGTTATGGCAGTTACCCGCACCGGCATTGAACAGCGTGTCGCCACAGAACAAAGCCGGCGGATCCGTTTTTGACAGCAGGCAGATGTGGCTCATCGTATGGCCAGGTGTGTCCAGGCACTCGAGCTCGACCGTGTCTCCGACCTGAATTACATCGCCCGCACCAACGCCACGACCGACATTGGGAATTCGCCGGCCCGCATTCTTGTGGGCAATGATGATCGCGCCGGTCGCATCCACCAGCCCCTTGTTTCCGCCAATGTGGTCGCCGTGTTCATGGGTATTGAGAATCTGGCGGATGGTCCAGTCGTTGGCCGTCGCAACTGCAAGACACTTTCTGAAGTCGAGCGGATCGATGGCGAGCGCCTCGCCGCTTGCCGGGCATGCCACGAGGTAATTGAAGTTTCGAAACGGGTTGGCGGTCCAGATCTGTTCGACAATCATGCCTGCTCCTCAGTATTGATCGCTGTCACCGATAGATTCCCCGGCGCTATACACGCGCTTGCCACCGATCCATGTCTCCAGAACGATGATATCGTCGATCTCGCTGGCGGGAATTTCAAAATAATCGCGGTCGATGACAATGAAATCGGCCCACTTGCCGGCTTCCAGGGTACCGAGCACGTCGTCCTGGTTCGCTGCGTAAGCTGCCGCGCGCGTAAATGTGTCCAGCGCCTCTTCCCGGGTCAGTGCCTGGTCCGCATACCAGCCCCCAGCGGGTAGCAGGTCGCGATCCTGCCGGGTCACCGAGGCGTACAAGCCAAGGAAGGGATTGGAGAGTTCGACCGGGAAGTCAGATCCCCCGGCAATGATGGCGCCACTGTCCAGCAGCCTGCGCCAGGCGTAGGCGCCCCTGATGCGCTCCGTACCGACGCGATCCTCGGCCATGTTCATATCGCTGGTCGCATGCGTCGCCTGCATCGCAGCGATCACGCCCAGCTGGGCAAAACGTGGAATATCCCGTAACGCGATGACCTGTGCGTGTTCGATCCTGTTCCTGAGCGGCGAGGGTTTGCCTCCCTGGACCACGTCGAAGGCGTCCAGGGCTGCCCGGTTGGCCCGGTCACCAATGGCGTGAATATTGGCCTGAAAGCCCGCCTCGTTGGCCTTGCGGACGTCTGCGGCTAACTCGCTGGCGTCAGCAAATAGCAGGCCGCTGTTTTCCGGATCATCGGAGTAAGGTTGCAGCAGCGCAGCGCCCCGGCTGCCAAGCGCGCCATCGTCATAAATCTTGACCGAGGCGACGGTTACGAAATCATCGCCATAGCCTTTAATCGGCTTGCCAACGGCATCCAGGTTGGCTCCGGCTCCTGACACCATGACGTAGCTGCGCAGCGGCAGCTCGCCGGCATCCGCCATCGACAGGTAGACTTCTATCGTTGTGACATCAACGCCCGGATCATGGGCACTGGTGATGCCCTCGCTGAGCAACTGCTTGGCGGCATCGCGAATGTGCATGCGAATGTCATCCTTGGTATACGCTGGAATGACCATGTCGACCAGGTCCATGGCGCGATCGATCAGGACGCCGGTTGCCCGGCCATTGCGGTCGCGAAGGATTTTGCCGCCGGGTGGATCGAGCGTGTCATCGGTAATTCCCGCGAGTTTCAGCGCCTGGCTGTTGGCCCATCCGGCATGGCCATCCACGCGACGCATCCAGACCGGTCGCTTGGCGACGACAGCATCGAGGTCACTGGCGCTGGGAAATTCCCGCACTGTCCACAGCACCTGGTTCCATCCCCTGCCGCGAATCCACTCCTGGCCCGGGTATTTGCGGTCATGCGCCGCAATCCGGTCCAGTGCCTCCTGTTTGGAGGGAACGTTAAACAGGTTCACCGTGTGCAGCGCTTCGCCGAGGCCGGCAACATGGCCGTGAGCATCGATGAGCCCGGGGAGCACGGTGCGTCCGCGGCCGTCAATGCGGTGGGCATCAGTGAACTGGCTGGCATACTCCTCGTCGCCTGTGCCAACAATTTTGCCGGCCGTATCAAAGGCAATCGCCGAGAACTGAATCAGCCCATCCTCACTGAGGCTGTAGCCGTTGACCGGCGCCATGACGTTGACGGGTGAGCTTGCGGCAGCCGCGCAAGCGGTCGCTGCGAGGATCTGTAACAGGACGCCGCCCGTGGCCCACGACGAAAAGGTGTTTTTTGCGGCTTTGATCATCAGCAGTCTGCCTGTTGTTAATTTCAGCTATGCAATGCGTCGCCTGACTCGTTACCATGCACAACGTCAAACCGGGTCTGACGTTTCAGGGGTTACTGCGAATAGTGTAACGAAGATTCGGCAATGCGTAGCGGGATTTGGCAATTACGGCGGCAACTAGCGGCTATCAGCAGCAACAATTACGTGGGAAAGGATTAGTGAGTTCATTGTTACTTGTCCGGCACGGCCAGGCGCGCTTTCTTAGCGAAGACTATGACCGTTTATCGAATCTCGGCGAACAGCAGGCGAGGGCACTCGCAGAATTCTGGCTGCAGCGAGGAATCCGCCCGAATCGAGTGTACAGCGGTTCCCTGCTGCGGCAGCAACGCACGGCCCAGGTGGTTGGCGAAATTTTTCAGGCCACGGGCGAGCAATGGCCATCCCTCGAAGTGATTCCAGGCCTGAACGAATATCCGGCCGATGACATCGTCGCACAGCTGGGGCCCGCGCTCGCTGCGAATGACCCTGATCTTGCAGCATTGATCGCGACTGCCGAGCAGGCCAGTGATGAGGCGTCTCGTTACCGCAGTGTTCATCGCATGCTCGAGGCTGTCATAGCGCGCTGGGTGCATGGGGACTACGACGATTCCCTCGTCCCCGGGCTGATGCGCTGGCAGGCATTCAGTAACGGGGTGAGGGCAGCCCTGCAAGCGATCATGGCAAAAGCGCAACCCGGCAGCACCGTTGCCGTCTTCACCTCCGGCGGGCCTGTCGGCGTCAGTCTGCAGACGGTCCTCGAGGCCCCCGATATCAAGGCAGCTGAAACGAACTGGCGTGTCCACAATTGTTCGGTAACGCGATTCACGTTTAGCGGGGCACGGGTTTCACTGGACAGTTTCAACGATGTTTCGCACCTGCACTCCGATTTTCTTACGTATCGTTGATTTGAGCATTTGCGAGGAACAGGATTATGCGATTAGCCAGTTTTAGCGTTCGTGGGCGGCCTGCCT
The DNA here is from genome assembly GCA_036526055.1 of Woeseiaceae bacterium. Lineage (GTDB taxonomy): Bacteria > Pseudomonadota > Gammaproteobacteria > Steroidobacterales > Woeseiaceae > JAHEFE01. Next base: position 3,905 of record DATCZF010000003.1, on the reverse strand, counting down.
GCGGAGCGCTGGTCGACGATGGCCTGGTTGACCTGGGCGCGCGCCTGCCAAATCTGCAGGGCGGGTTGCGCGGCTTGCTGGAAAGCACCGACTTTGAGGACCTGGCGAAGTTGCTCGCCGGAGCCAGGCCGGACATCGCCTGCGCCGATGTGGAGTTCCTTCCGGTTATTCCAAACCCGGACAAGGTGTTGTGTGTCGGCATTAACTACGTCCCGCATGTCGCCGAAACGGGCAGGGACCTGCCCGAAAAACCGGTGATTTTTTGTCGATTTGGAGGAAGTCAGACCGGGCACGGGCAGCCCCTGATCAGGCCGGCGGTATCCCGCATGCTCGACTACGAGGGCGAACTCGCGGTCGTGATTGGCCGGCGGGCGCGCCATGTCGAGGCAAGCAGGGCGCTGGAGTTCGTCGCCGGGTACACATGTTTCAATGATGGCAGTGTCCGGGACTGGCAGCGCCACAGCCCGCAATTCACGCCAGGTAAGAATTTTTCAAAGAGTGGCTCAATGGGCCCCTGGCTGGTGACGCGCGACGAAATCCCGGACCCCACGGTACTGCAGCTGGAAACGAGAGTGAATGGTGACATCCGGCAAAGCGCCAGTCTTGACGAGCTTATTTTCAGCATTCCGGAACTGATTGCGTATTGCTCGACATTTGCCGAGTTGCTGCCCGGCGATGTGATAGCGACCGGAACGCCAGGGGGTGTTGGATTCGCCAGGAAGCCGCCCGTCTGGTTGCAGCCCGGGGACGTGGTCGAGGTGGAGATCCCGGGCGTCGGTCTTTTGCGAAACCCGGTTTGCGACGAAACGGCAGAGTGAAAGGTGTATGTACCTGTTTGCGCAATCTCTGTCGCTAAAATAGTCCGGCTGTTAAAAAATAAAAAAAAGGGACAAAATCAGGCCTCAGCGGCTAATTTATTGATTTTTGTCAATTATCGATTCATTGCGTGATTATATATGGGCGAACAGTGTCAATTTCCATAAGTTGCCCTGGTTTCGCCAGTTTTCAGCATGCGGCCGGGATTGACAAGTAACGGTACAAATGAGAATTATTCACCCACGTTTTCGTAGGTGCACCAAACAAAACGTTTGCAACACAAGATTCTGCTACACCTTCAGGTACGGCAATTTGGCGGGGGATCTTGAAGCCTACGTACTATTGATAGGTCGGCGGCTCCATTCGTGGAGCCGCTTTTTTTTATGCCTTCGCCGCACTCCGGGCCGCACGAATGGCGCGCCAGACTTTCAACGGGGTCAGCGGCATGTCCAGGTGCTGAATGCCAAAGTCCGACACGGCGTTGACGACGGCATTCACCACGGCCGGCGCGGCGCCGATGGTTCCTGCTTCACCAGCGCCTTTGACGCCCAGGGCGTTTCTGGGTGAGGGGATTTCGCGGCAGGCAAAGTTGATCGGCGGAATCCAGTCGGCACGTGGCATCGCGTAGTCGACCAGGCTCGCAGTGAGCAGCTGGCCGGAATCGGCCTCGTAGTAAATGTATTCTGATAGCGCCTGTCCAAGACCCTGGGCGACACCGCCCGTGATCTGGCCCTCGAGCAGCAGGGGATTGATTACGCAGCCGACATCGTCCTCAACGGTATAGGCCTGCACCTCGATGGTCCCGGTTTCCGGATCGATTTCGAGTTCACAAATGTGGCAACCATTCGGAAAGGTGCCACCGTCGTTGGCAAAGAATTCGCCGCTGGACTGAAGCCCGCATGGCACCGAGTCGGGTCTGTCGGCGGCAAGGCTATGCTGGGCAATCGACGCAAACGATACCTGCCGGCTGCCATTGTCGGTGCTGTAGTAGCCGTCGACAAATTCGATCGCATCGGGTTCGCAGTCGTACTGCATAGCGGCCAGGCGCCTGCCTGCTGCAATCATGTTTTGCAACGCATCGAGTAATGCCGAGCCGCCAATTGCCATGGAGCGGGAGCCCGCGGTACCGTGCCCGGTGGGGATTCTGCGGGTGTCACCCTGCACGAAGTCAATCGATTCCAGCGGAATGCCGAGAGTTGCTGCGGCAAGCTGGCAAAAGCTGGTTTCGTGGCCCTGCCCGGTGGACTGCGTGCCGATCAGGATCTCCAGGCGGCCATTGTCCTGCATACGCACGTGCGCATGTTCGCCGCCAAATGCGGCGCAGACCTCGACGTAATATGACAGGCCGATACCCCGCAATTTACCGTTGCGCGAGCTTTGTGCTTTGCGCGCCGCAAACCCGTCCCAGTCGGCACGTTGCGCTGCACTTTCCAGCAGGGTTACGTAATCGCCCGAATCGTAAACCTGGCCGGTGGCCGTTTCGTAGGGGAACTTGTCCCGAGTGATAAAGTTGCGCCGCCGCAGCTCAATCGCGTCGACACCGAGCTCGATGGCGGCCTTGTCGACCAGTCTTTCGACCAGGTAGGCGGCCTCCGGCCGACCGGCTCCACGATAGGCATCGAGGGGCACCGTATTGGTCATGTACATTGCAATTTCGGCATAGACAGCCGGAATGGTGTAGCACCCGGGCGTCATGCTGGCGCCCCACCAGGGAATCAACGGCCCCGCCTCCGATGTATAGGCACCGACATTGCCATCTATCGAGACACGCATGGCAATGAAATTGTTGTCCGTATCGAGTGCGAGCTGTGCCTTGCTCACGTGGTCACGCCCTTGCAGGTCGGAGAGAAAACTCTCCGTACGCTCGGCAATCCACTTTATCGGCCTGCCGAGTTTTTGCGCAGCGAACAAGGCGACCACGGTTTCGCACTGGGCGAAAAACTTTAGCCCGAATCCGCCGCCAACGTCCGGACAGATAACCTGAAGCTCATGTTCCGCGCAAGGCACGGAGTGCAGCAGGCTCTCGCGCAATTGATGCACGCCCTGGCAACCCTGCTGCAATACAAAAGTGGCGCTGGCCGAATCATAGGCTGCAACGCAACCCCTGGGCTCCAGCGCGACCGGCGCAACGCGGTTGTTGACGAGATCCAGGGTGATCACTCGAGCGGCCGAGGCAAAGGCGTCTTCCGTGGCCTGGCGATCGCCGTACTCGAGTTTTCCGAGCAGGTTTCCCGGCACTGACTCATGCACTTGCCCGGCGTCGGCCGCCCTGGCCTGGCCCGTTGTCGTTACCGCGGGGAGTTCATCGATGTCCATTTCGATCAGCTCCGCGGCGTTTTTGGCCGCATCGCTCGATTCGGCAACAATCGCGGCTACCGGTTCGCCGACGTAACGTACGCTGCCACGTGCCAGCAATGGCTGGTTAACGGCTGACCGCTTGTCGTTGAACGAGCTTGCAGGCATTTCGCAACCCACCAGGTCCTTGAAGCCTGCTGCATCCAGGTCATCCACGGTAAAGACGGCGAGGACGCCATCCACAGTCCTGGCGGCGGTGAGATCGAGATGGCTGATGCGGCCGTGCGCGAACGGCGACCGGAAAATATACAGCAGGGCCTGGCCGGGAACAGTGATGTCGGCCGTATACTCGCCCGCACCGGTGATCAGGCGCTGATCCTCCAGACGCGTGTACGACTTGCCCCTGCCCATTACTGCCATGCTCGAGAATGCCCGCCAGTCTTACTGGAAGTGTGCATTGTGTATGCCGCCCGTTGCAGTTTCAAATGGTTGCTGCTCGAGGACGCTGTAAATTGCCGGCCTGGTGCTGGCCTCGGGGAGAAAAATCGCCCTCGTGCAGGTCATAATTGGGGTACCGGGTTGTCAATGTGCCAAGATGACGCCGTATTGCCGATTGAAATTCTGCCTTAAACAGGGTTTCATGCGGCTCCGTTGTGAATACGTGTTTCGATTTCCAGGAGTGATTGCTTGTTTCAGAACGTTCTTAAAGTTGTGCAGCTTTCGATTGTCGCCGGCTGTTGTGTGGTTGCGGGTAGCGCGGCTGCCGAAGAAACGGAACAGCGGCTGGAGGAAAT
>DATCZF010000002.1:0-3986 GCA_036526055.1 Woeseiaceae bacterium | reverse complement strand
CTCGGGATCATCCCCAGGGGGTCTGGACCTTGCCACCGACCCTGGCAACGGGTGATGCCAACCCGGACAAGAACCTCGCAATTGGCGAGTCAGACCGCATGACGCTCAAATTCGTCAAGCCGGAGTAACACGGTTGCAGATCCTGAGGCCAGTGGAGAAGGATCTCGGCGAATTTACCGTTCGTCGTACCTTGCCCGCGAGTGAACGACAGCGCGTTGGACCCTTCATTTTTTTTGATCATATGGGTCCTGCGGTTTTTCCAAGCGGCAGCGGTGTCAGCGTTCGCCCCCATCCACATATTGGCCTCGCGACGATAACCTATCTCTTTGATGGCACCATCATGCACCGCGACAGCCTGGGCTATCAGCAAGCGATAACGCCCGGCGCAGTCAACTGGATGACAGCTGGGCGCGGTATCGTGCATTCCGAGCGAACCCCGGCAGCGCTGCTGGAGTCAGGCTCTTCATTGCACGGCATACAGACCTGGCTGGCGCTGCCGCTGGAGGCGGAGGAAATCACTCCGGCTTTCGATCATTACCCAAGGGAACAGATTCCCGAGGCCATGATTGATGGTGTTCACGTGAGCCTTATTGTCGGTGCAATGTTTGGTCTGGAGTCGCCGGTTCGAACGGCAAGCCGCAGCTGTTATGCCGGCCTGAGAATGGCCACGAAGACCAGCGTGCAGGTTCCTGAGAATTACGACGAGGTCGCGATTTATGTCGTCGACGGCAGTATACAGATCGGCGGGACAGAGCTTGGTGCTGGCCTCATGGCCGTGCCCGCAGCAAGCGACGACAGGACCATTGTCGCGCAGCAGGAATCGCACATTATGCTGCTTGGCGGCGATACGCTCCCCGGAAAACGCTATTTATGGTGGAACTTCGTGAGCAGTTCCCGTGAGAGAATCGAGGCTGCCAAGCGCCAATGGAAGGCCGGAGATTTCGCTTCGGTCCCGGACGATCCCGAGTTCATACCACTGCCCGAGTAATTTCGCCAGGATTCCGCGAGGCAAGTTCGCGAGACTTTATTCCTCGCGAGCTTCTGTGGCGCTCTTCGTGCGGCGGTCCCGGATCTTCTTGCGGCGTTCCTTGATCGCGGCCTTTTCCTCTTCGGGCATTTGCTCATAACGCTCGCGGGCCTGCTGCTTCAACGCTTCTTTTTCTTCTGGTGTCAGTGCCTCATAAGCTTCGCGACGCTTTTTACGCGTTTCACGTACCCGCTCCTTGAGTGCCTCCCGTTCTTCGGGAGTCATGTCAGAAAGGAACTTGTGCCGCTCTTCTGGCGTCATGTCCTTCAGCGCTTCGACGGCAGAGGGTGCAGGGGCCTCGTCGTCCTGGGCCGCGGCTATTCCGGTAACAGCGCCGAACGTAGTCAGAATCAAAAGTTTTGCTACAAACCTGAACATTGCTAATGAACTCTCCTTGCTGGTGGAGGGGGCAATCAAAACCCCGTTATTCAGCTGCCACTTTAATGCCAAAAACGCCTGCATGCCAGTGTGGCCCCGGCCATGATTCCAAGACAGGAGAATTTCCGTTGCGGATTGCGTATCCTGCTAGCCGTTGATGACGAGGAATATCGCAGTATGCGCCGTATTGCACGATTAAGTCTGCTTGTCCTGACCGCCGGCCTGGCGGCCTGCGTGACCCTGGAGACCCTCGAGCCTAAGAGCCCGCTGACCCCCGAGGGAGTGGATCTGTCGGGGCAATGGCAACTCAATGTCGAAGAAGGTCAGGATCAGGCGGCGGTTTTTGCGGCCATTCGAGAGAGCTCAACCGACCGCTCTCTTGCCCGTGTATCCCGCTCCCGAAACCGCATGTCGGCGCAAAGTAAATCGCAGCTGGTCATATTCGGGCCCAAGACCGGGGCAATCGTTCACGCCTTTTTGCAGACGGCAGAAAAACTGAAGATTTCGCAAACCCGGCATTCTCTCTTCATCAGTTTCAGTGGCTCGATCGTGGAGGAATACACGTTCGGCGAAAACCGGGAAATTACGCTTGGCGCGGTGACCGCGGCGCGTGTTTCAGGATGGGAAGTCTCGTCCTACGTCATTGAAACACTCGACAAGGATGGCAGGAAGCTGACGGAACGCTATTCGCTGAATAACGCCGCTGACAAGTTATACCGAGAAATCATTTTGCGCGACAAAAACGGCGATGAGAGTACGGTCGCCCAGGTGTTCGATCGCGTCGAGCGCTGACCTCAGGAATGGTGCAGGCCTGTCTGGACTGACCACAAGGCAGCGTACAACCCCTCTCGATCAACCAGTTGCTGATGCTTGCCGGATTCGACGATCTGGCCCTTATCCATAACGTAAATCCGATCGGCATGAACGATGGTGGAGAGCCGATGAGCAATGACGATCGTGGTTCGGGTTTCTGCGATTCGCGCCAGTGACCTCTGAATGGCTGCCTCGGTTTCATTGTCCACGGCAGAGGTTGCCTCATCGAGAATCAGGATTGCCGGATCTTTCATCAATGCCCTGGCGATAGACAGACGCTGACACTGCCCACCGGATAACTTCTGTCCGCGCTCGCCAATCATCGTGTCGAGCCCTTGTGGCAACAGGCGAATGAACTCGGCCGCTTCCGCTGCGTCCGCTGCTGCCCAAACCACCTCGTCGCTCGCATCCGGTGAGCCATAGGCGATATTTTCGCGTACGCTACCCTGGAACAGGAAGACGTCCTGGCTGACCATGCCTACGCAGCCACGCAGCGACGCTAACTTGAGTTCATCGATAGGTTCGCCATCCAGCAGGATGCGGCCCTCGTCGGGTGAATAGAACCGCAGCAGCAGCTTCACCAGTGACGTCTTGCCGGATCCGGTCTGGCCGACAAAAGCGACCGTATCGCCTGCCGGAATCCTGATATTGATGTCTTGCAGTACCGGCCGGCCGGATTCGTAGGCAAAGCCAAGGTTCTCGATGACGATCTCGCCTCGAACCGTGGGCAGATCGCGCGCGCCGGCAATGTCACGAATCGCCACGGGGGTCTCGATAAGGTCCAGAATACGCCGGGTAGAGGCCATGGCGCGTTCGTAAAGATCGACGGTTTCCGCCAGGTTTGTGAGTGGCCATAACAGGCGCTGGGTAAGAAAAACGAGTACGCCATAGGCGCCAACGTTCAATTTGCCATTCAGCGTCATCCAGCCACCCAGCAGGAAGGTCGCGAGAAAACCAGCGAGAATTGCCATCCGTATGATCGGGATGAACGCGGAGCTCACGGCGATGGCGCGCCGGTTGGCCGCGACATAAGCCTCGCTGTCTTTTCTGACTGAGTCTGCCTCCAGGCTTTCTGTGGCGAAACTCTTGATCGTCGTGATGCCCGTAATGTTGGACGACAGCCTTGCCCCCAGGCGCCCAACCATCTCCCTGACCTCGAGGTATAAAGGTTGTGCCCTGCGTTGAAAATAAAATGCGCCGACGATAATGACCGGAATCGGGGTGAAGGCCATGAGAGCGATCAGCGGAGAGACGGCAAAAAACACGCCGCCCACGGCGAGCAGCGTGGTCACGACCTGGATCAGGTTATTAGCGCCGCCGTTGAGAAAACGCTCCAGCTGGTTGACGTCATCGTTCAGGATCGCAACGAGGTTGCCGCTGCTGCGGTCTTCGAAATAGGAGAGGTCCAGACGCTGCACATGCTCGTAGGCATCGACGCGCATTTCGTGCTGCAGAGCCTGCGCGAGATTTCGCCACAGTATCAGGTGAAGGTATTCGAACAGCGATTCAAATACCCAGATGGCCAGCGTCAGCGCACCAAGAATCCCCATCTGCACAAGCGGGTCGGCGATGCCCAGCGATGCCAGAAACGAGTCCTCCTGGCGAACAACGACGTCAATGGCTATTCCGATGAGAATCTCCGGCATGACGTCGAAGATCTTGTTTGCCACCGAACAGATACTGGCCAGGATAATTCGCCGACGGAACCCGACCGCATAGCGCAACAATCGCCTGAGAGCCGTGAACGAGGTTCCGGCAGCGCCGCTCA
>DATCZF010000001.1:0-4025 GCA_036526055.1 Woeseiaceae bacterium | reverse complement strand
CCGATCACAAGGCGGTAGCCAACCGGTTTCTAGGCTACCAGGACGGCTTGCAGCAAAGTGGGCTGAAGTACACCGAAAAACTGGTCGTACACGGCGACAATTCTTTCGATTCAGGCGTTGTCTGCGCCAGGCGACTGCTCGGACGCAAGCATCCGCCGACCGCTATTTTTGCCGCCAACGATGACATGGCCGCAGCGGCAATTCATGTAGCCGATCGCCTGGGGATAAAAGTCCCCGACAAGCTGTCCATCGCCGGCTTCGATGACATTTCCCTCGCTCGCCAGGTTTTCCCGACGCTGACCACAATTCGCCAACCGTTATCGCGCATGGCGGAAACGGCCGCCCACATGTTGATTGACGGTAAGCGTAATGAGCCGGGCGCCGCTGCAAGCGCCATCGTACCGGCGTCTTTGCAGATACGTGATTCCACCGGTCCGGCGCCTGGCTGATCCAGGCGCCGAATTTCCTTAAGGCCGCTCGCCGGAATAGACTCGCACGTAATCCACTTCCATGGTCACCGGAAATATGGTGGTGGTGTCCGGATTACCGGGAAAATCTCCGCCCACAGCCACATTTAGCAAGATATAAAAAGGCTGATCGAATGGTGCGGGAAAATCGGCTGCGCTCGTCCACCACGAGTTCTGCACCGAGTACAAAGTCTCGTCGACATACCAGCGTATTTCCGCTGCATCCCACTCCAGCGCATAGACGTGGAAGTCGGACGTGACATCGGTTGCCACCAGGAATTCATTGCCGGATGAAACATTGTCCGGGTGGGAACCCCCGAAGTGCAGCGAGCCGACAATGACGTTAGAGCCGCTGGCGCCCAGGTTCACCGCTTCAACGACATCGATTTCTCCAGATGCTGCCCAGCCGCCGTAGGCCTTGTCCTGGGGTAATAGCCAGAATGCAGGCCAGAGCCCCTGCCCGCCGGGCAGCCGCATACGCGCCTCGATGCGCCCGTAGCGGAAGGCGAATCGGTTCACGCTACTGATTCTTGCCGACGTAAAGTCCTTGCCGTTGGCCTGTTCCTGCCTGGCAGTTATTACCAGTTTGCCATCCCTGAGCTCGGCGCTGTCCGGCAAATACCACTGCAGCTCCCTGTTGCCCCAGCCGGGATTGCCGTACTGGCTGCCGTCGCCACTCTCGAAATACCACTTTTCCGGGTCGAGCTTTGCCTGGTCGAATTCGTCACTAAAGACCAGCGTCCTGCCGATGCCCGGCGACAGCGGGCTGTTGTCAGCTGTCGTCAGGGTCGGATTCGAAATGTTGACATTGACAGCCGTCGGTTCGGGCTTGTCCGTCGCTGGCGACTGCATACTGTTGTCTCCTCCCGAGCAAGCCGAAACAAGAATGATAACGAGCCAGGCTACATGTCTAGTGAGTTGCACGTAACATCACCTGCTTGGGCGATCGGTCCACGTTAAAAATTCCCCAGTGCTTTTCTGCGCCCAGGGGGTCTGCCGGATTGCCTTTCCACGGCTCGTCAAAGGCCTCGAACCAGAACACCGTGGTCTGCGTTTGCCTCGCCCACTGCATGAGCTCATTGAAATAGCGAGCCTGGCTGGCCTCGCTGGCCCGCTCCCCGAACTCGCTGGCGATGCTTGGCCAACCGGCTTCGAGGATGACGAGCGGCACATCAGGCAGGGCGCTTCTGACATCCTCGATATTCTCCAGCGTGTAATCCATGCCCTGCTCAATCGTTCTGCCCTCCCAGGCGGGGTAGGTATGCACACCCACAAAATCGACTTCTCGAGCCAGCTGCGCGCCCTCTCGCGCCCACCAGACGTAATTATCAGCGACCGTAACTTTCTGATTTATAGATGATTTTACTTGGCGTACGTAGTGAATGACGCGCTCCACGGGGACCATGTGGTCGTTCCAGTCAACCAGCGCTTCGTTGCCGACGCTAATCGCGACCACCACGTCCTCATGCTCCCGCGCCAGGGCTATTCCCCTTACCACTTCCGCTTCATTCAACAACCTGTTTGCCGCCAGCTCATCATTCGGAATGGGCTCATCCAGCCAGGGGCAGCCGAGGTGATTACTGATTTCCGCACGAAGCCAGATACCGAGAAGCACCTTGATGGGCAAACCATGCGCCCGAATCAGTTCAAGCGTTCTCGCTGAGTTCTCTCCCGAGTCATACACCCTGATGAGTTCGAAGCCATTGGACGTGAGAATTTGCAGGTCCTCAAGAATCTGCTCGTCAGTCGGGTTGACCGCACCCTCACCCCTGTCCGGATATTGGCCTTCCCGGAAACCAGAGTAGGCAATCGCCATCACCTGTCCATCAAGCAGACCACTGCTGCGGCTCACGACTCTGAACGGCACATTTGCATGGGCGGCATTACCATTACCATCACTGGCATAAGCAAACAGCCGGTATTCGCCAGGCGCAGGTGCCGAAACCTGGACCATGTTCCCGCTGCCAGCTGAAATGACGCCGGCCAGATTTGCTATTTCCTGCTCCCGCGCCCCGCCTGAATTTTGCGTAGCGCTTTCAGGCTTTACTTCCCAGCGGTAATCGAGCGAGTCGCCATCGGGATCCGTCACAGCGAACACGGCTTCGTAGGTTTCCCCCGCATACAGCGTCACATTCTCACTCGCCTGTTTGTCGTCAAGCTGCAGCGATGTCACTTTTGGAGCCCGGTTGTCGGGCCAGGAGCCGTTCCAGATGTAGTGCATGACATCGATTGCTTCTGTTTCCTGGCCATCCGGCGTAAACAGCCCGAACCATGTTGCCGTTCTTTCCTGTTTTTGCCCCCACAGGAATACATAGGAGCCAATCAGCTTGTCGGCGAGCGGCTGCAATTTGTCGAGGTAGCCACGCAGGTAGGCCTGCGCTTTCTCGGAGCTGTTCATCTCCAGCGGTGCGCCCCACTCCGTTCGCGGCACCTCCCAGTGTCCTGTTGCGCCCCATTCAGTCACCATGAACGGTTCATCGCCATAGGTCGCCCGAATCGCTTCCGGCAATATCGCCAGCTCCCCGTACACCTGGAAGCTGACAAAGTCGACTTCCGGCGCTCGCTTCGCAATATCGGACAACACGTCTTCCCGCCCGGAAACACCGGCAATGGTTGTCGTGACGGGGTGATTCGGGTCCAGCTCGTGAATCATTTTTGCGATGTCATTGACGGCATCCCAGACCTTCGGGTTGCGGTAATCGAAATTCAGCTCGTTTCCCGCGATCCACATCAGCAAAGCCGGATGGTTACGGTATTTGAGTACTTCCTCGCGCAGTATTGCGAACTGCCGGGCCACCGCTTCGTCGTCATCGTAGTCGAAGCCCCAGTGCTCGGCTCCCATGGGCAGGCAAAGGACCACAGTCACGCCATGCGCCAGCGCCCGGTCGAGCACCTCTGCTGCCGTCTCCACGTCATTGCGCGTTGTCCAGGTACGTATCGAGTTGCCCCCGTGCGCTACGAGTGTTTCGATGTCAGCAAATTCCAGCCCTGCACCTTTGATGACGTAGGGTTGTCCGCCACGCAACACCTGGTAGCCGCCGTCAACGGACACGATTTCCACCTTGACCGGCTGCAGCAAGGCCTTCGGCCGGGCAACGCAGGACGACAACGCAATCGCCAGCACCAGCAAAGCAATGACTTTTCGAATGTCAGTCACGCGCAATGACCTGAAACTCGCATTCCAGCTCTGCCGTCGAGCTTCCGCCTATCCAGGCCCGGAACTTCCCGGGCTCCACCGTGCAACGATTGTCGCGGCCATAAAATGCCAGGTCCTGGCTGCGCAATTCGAACTGCACCGTTACGGTCTGCCCGGGATCCAGCATGACGCGCCGGAAGCCCTTGAGCTCCCTGACCGGACGAGTGACGCTGCCGACGAGGTCCCTGACATAAAGCTGAACCACTTCTTCAGCACGCACCTGCCCGGTGTTGCTCAGCTCCACGCTGAGAGTGAGCGAATCGCCAATAGCCAGCCTGTCCGCGCTGGCCCTGATGCCGGTATACCTGAACTCCGCATAAGACAGGCCATGGCCGAAAGGAAATAACGGTGTAGATCCGGCA